>SYLX01000186.1 GCA_005808505.1 Bdellovibrionales bacterium
AGAAGAGATACTATCTTGAACTCCACTTGGCGATTTACGCCGACCACCACAACCAGAAACTTGAAGCATTGAAGCCGTACTTCTGATTTCCGAGAGGAATTAACTCAAGTCCGGAAAACTCACCGCTACCTCTCCAAAAAATAAAAAAAGGGCCGACCCAGTCAGCCCCGCGTTCAGATCAAAAACTGCAATTAGGTGGTCCAGTTCGTGAGTTCAAAGGTGCAGCGAGCAGAGCAACTGAACCACGCGGTCGCCTTCAGCTTCGATCGAGTCATCGACGAATTTCAGCATGGTCTCGCGAAGAGCCGCCTTGAGCTGCGGTAACTTCTCCTCGTGGACGCATAGGGCGGAAGAGAAAAACATCTCGGATGAAGACGATGCACCTTTGGCGACTCGCTCGGAGGCGGCTCGACAACCTCGGCGGAACAAGGTTGTCAAAAGCTCGTTCTGGTCGCCACTTTTCTGATGGCCGCTTTGGAGGAAAAGGTGAAGATCCTGCGGCTCCCAACGATCTTCAGATTCCGCTTTGACGAGCAATCCTGCCGTCGTCATTCGTTGAGTGACCGAGAGGAGTTCGGCTGAGCCAAGGCTCGTCCGCTTTTTCAGTTCTTCGAGACTAGCGCCGCGGCCAGGCTGGCCGGAAGCTGCGTAGATCAGAGCGACGCGGTAATCTTCGAAAAGCGCAAAGCTTCGCGAATCAGCTTCTTTGGCCATGCGCCGCGTGCCGCTCCACGGTTTCTTTCGGAGAGCTTCGATCATCGTCTCGAGCGACTCGCGAGCCACGTCGGGAAATAGATCGCTTTCCTCGCGAGCCACAAGCAGGCGAAAGAGTTTTCTTCCTGACGCCGGAAGCTTCATTCCCTTTTCGAAAGCGTAAAACGACTTAGCGGTCAGTCGTCTTTTGCCCGAGATGACGTCGCCCGGAAATCCGCGACCAAAGCCAGCGGCACGCGCAAGATCGGCGAGATTGAGATCGCGAACTTCCAAATAGGCTTTCAGGAAAGTCCGATAGTCTCGAGCCGCGCGAACGGGCTGCCAGCCGTCTTCGATCGTTGAATTGTTCGGGACGCGAACTTCAGTTTCCAATGGAGAAGCCACCGTGCATGGGCGAAACGCATTCATCGAATTGGTATCCGTGGGTTTCGCTGCGGAAGAAACCGCCTTCGGTGCCCAGCTTATATGTGAAGTCGCCGTGGTAGAGAGTTTCGGTACGAACCGCATTTCCAGCGCGATCATAAAACTCGAGAACGGCAGTGTGATATTCATAATGATTCTCGCCCGAGCACATTTCGATCGGTCGTGACATGAGAGTTTTGATCGTGATGCTCGCGGAGCCGGAAGAAATTCGGCAATGTAAGTGAGAGTCTTGAGCCTGCACGATCGGAGTGCAGGGATGAAGTGACTCGGCCTTCGCTGTTTGGAGAGTAAAAACCGTAGCGATGAGAGCGAGGAACTTAAACATGAGAAACGTCCTTTTCGTTAACTTAGATTCAAGTGAGCTAACGAGTAGGGTTGTAATTGCTACGCTGCGTTAGGTCCAGTTTTATTCGGCACTTTTGAAGGAATTTGTCGTCAGTCGACGACAGTAACAGCTCTCAAAAGACCTGATCCGTAAGCATAAGGTCAATCATTTAAGTAGGTTAGATCCCAGGCGGGCCGTCGGATCGCACGCCTATGTGTTGGTCAGTTTTTGAAAGACGAAGGCCGCGCCGAAGGTCCTTGAGATTGGCCACGCCCTGGAATTTGGCCCTTGTTCTGGAGAGAATGAAGAGAGGCTTAGAGCATGCCCTGCAGGAAACCAGGAGGCAGATTTCGTGCGGCCCATGATCCCGGGAGAGACCATCTTTCGCGAAGGCGACATCGGCGATTGCGCCTACTTGATCGAATCAGGTGAGGTGCAAATCTTCATCGAGAAGGGTGAAACGGAAGTTCCTCTGCGAGTTCTTGGGCCGGGTGAAGTCTTCGGCGAAATGGCGCTGATCGACGATACGCCCCGCTCGGCAAGTTGCCGCGCGCTTTCGGTCGGGCAGCTCATCGTCGTGACCAAAGAGCAACTCGTTGATCGAGTTCACAAAGCTGATCCGGTCGTGCGTTTGCTTGTGCAAGTTCTTTTGGAGCGGCTGCGCTCCCACAACAATCACCTCAAAGGAAAGCCGAATTTTGGTCCCGACGTCCCGCATATCAGTCACGCGGCCGTGGAAAACAAAGAAGCATTAGAGCGCATCGGTCTTGAAGACCGTATTTCGACAGCGCTCGATAATGACGAGTTCATTCCCTACTACCAACCGATCTATGATCTCACTTCCGGAACGATCATCGGATGCGAGGCGCTCATGCGCTGGATCTCGAAAACCGACGGCGTGATTTCACCTTACGTATTCATGGACGTGATGGAAGAATCGTGGCTCATCTTGCGCGCGGGTCGCCGCATGCTAGAGAAAGCGTTAGCGGATCTCCCGGTCTTTGCCGAGAACTTCGGCGAAAATTTTTTCGTTGGCGTCAACGTCAGCGGCCGTCAGTTTGTCGAACCAGGATTTGTCGACCACATTGAGAATTGCCGAAAACTTTCAAACGTGAAGGCGCCTCAAATCAAGCTTGAGCTCACCGAACGAATCATGACCGAGGGAGAGACGGCCGTACAAACGATGCAGGAATGCCGCAACTTCGGCTATAAGCTTGCAATCGACGACTTCGGAACGGGCTTCTCGAGTCTTCAGTACCTCGCGCAGATGCCACTCACGGATCTTAAGATTGATCGAAGCTTCGTTCTCAAAATGATTGAGGACGATAAAAGCCTCTCGGTGATTCGATCGCTCATCCACATGGCCGAGCTCTTAGGATTGAAGCTGATAGCGGAAGGTGTTGAAACCAAAGAGCAGCTCGCGATGCTCAAAGGTCTAGGCGTATCGATGGGGCAAGGCTTTTTGTTTTCAAAACCTTTGCCCTACGAAGATTTCTTGATGCTTGCGCAACCGAACAAAAAACGGAAGTCCGCGTAGCGCTGAAGGCGTACGCGTCTTTGCCCGGGAGCTTCTGGATCTGCTCCATCGATTTGAGTCTTTTTATAAGTGCGTAGAGCTTCCAGAGAGGTAGGCCCGCTCTGGGTCCGTTCTGGGCCCGTTCTGGGCCCGTTGTTTTGCGTGAGCCCACAGGCTCGCCTCTTCCCATGAGCCCAGAAGCTCAATAAAATCCCGCGAGTCGTGGAGCATTGAGGTTGATGATGCTCGTTTCGTTGTGGTGATGATCGCCCGTTCGAGGGCCACCGTAGGTAACGATAGGATTGGAGAATCGGCGAATTCGTTTTAGGCCGCTAATCGCCATAATGGTTGAAAAGCGTCCGTTCGAGTTTTGATATCCGTCGCTATGATCTAGTCCCAAGTTGTGGCCGAGCTCGTGTACGAACGTGTAGTAGGGAATAGCCGACGCTTTGATCACCGTGAATGCAGAATCCCTGTGTGCGTTGAAGAACCCGGATCCACTCGGCCAGCTCGCATTTTGGTACGAGCCTACGAGAGTCACTTGATCCGCGCGCAGTCTCGCGCGTTCGGCATGGACTTCATCCCAACGACCATCAGCCTTGCCTTGAAGGCGATAGAGATCTTGGTTCAGATTTCCTGATTCATCTTGTTTAGTCTCCATGACTCCAACTAAACGAACGCGGGCGCTTGCACCGCTCTCGCTGAAAGCCTGGTTTGCGTCGTAAACGCCCTGCTGTATCAGCGATACTAAGTTATCGCGTCCCAATTCGCGGCGGGCTCGTGGCGAATACGCGACCAGAACGTCAATGACTTGGAAATCTCCGTCAACTTCGTCCTCGTTACCCTGAATATCATCCGCAGGTTCCCCAGCGGATGAGTCGTCGGTGACGGCTGGTGGAGAAGCATCCGGCTGCGTTGGCGGTACTAACCGCATCGTTCGAATGACGTGAGCACCTTCGCCTTGTTGGTCGTTCGGTCGAATCAAAATCTTTTGTGCGCGCAGAGGAAACTCGATATCGCCGGTAAGAGTTTCGTTTTTGAAAGTCAGCGTCACGCGTGAGTTGGGATCACCAACAACTCGACCGTAGGCGGTTATTCCATCCTGCGACAGGGGGCGGATCCGGTTGATGACCAATCTAAGTGCGTCGTTCTGATAGACGGGAAGCTTCCAGTTTGTCGGGAGTCCAGGTTCAGAGAAAGTCGAGAGAGAGGCCTCGTGCGGTGGAGGAGGTTCGTTTGCGTCTACGAAATCTGCGAAGGAATCAGAATTGAATAAAACCAATCTTTCATCTTGGCGAGTGGGGTTCGGCATTCGGCTCGGTAGCGGTGGGAAATCTGAGAACAGAGGCGTTGGGCTTATTCTCTCTTCGCGCGGTTCGATGCTTTCGTGCTGATGAGAAAGATCAACTGAATCGCTCCCCGCACATCCAACTAGAGTGATTGGCGCGGATCCGAATAACGAAAAAATAAAAAGTGTGCTTCTTGCGTGTTGTTTCATCAAAGATGTCGTCATGGCGGACGAGTTAAAAACGATCCCGCGCGTGAGGCAAGTGAACTTCGCCGATGGAGCGGGGCTTAAAATGTGAAGATCGCGACTTTCTGACTCGAAACAAAAAATAATTCTAAGTCTAAACTGAATTTGTTTGTGGAGAGGAAATGCAATTATTTGCGTTCGACGACGAAGAGATCAAATGCTCCAGACTGTAGACCTTTGAGAAAATCGCAGCAGCCCTTGTCACCCATGGTACAGCCGCGTTTCAGGAGTTGCCGCGATTTCTTGCGATCAGATTGCTCGAGACTCGCAAGGAGGCAGGACGTTGCATCACCTCCTTCGCATTCCATTTCGCTCGATCGTTTTGCTTTCTTTCCGAACGCTTTTGACTTGGCCGCAATTTGAGCAGGCGCGCGTTTCGCTTTTTTCAATTCGTTATCAACACGGTCCTCCGACGGACCTTTCTTTACACTCGCAAGCAGAACACTTGAGAGCGCGTCGGTGCGGGCTTCCTCACGCGAGCAGATGCGTTGCTTTTGAATTTCGCAGCCGGTTTTGAAATAAAGATTCGAGAAGCCTTGTAGTTTCGGATCGGTTGCCAAGAAGTACAGGTGGCCGAGCGCGAAGCAGCTGTCGGCTTTTTTATCGCGCGTGCAGCCGTCGTAAAGTTTTTTGGGATCGGCGGCTGAATCCAGTGCCATCACTGAAAAAGGGAAGAGAACACTCAAAACGAGCGCAGCCCCAGCCAGAATTAGGGATTTGAACTGAACGCCCATCTCGACCCCTATGATTTCAGTCTATGTTGACTTGTCGGTATCGGAAACGAACCAGTTGAGCGCGTCGTAAAATGAGGCGTTGTCGTTCGTTTCATCGGCGGTCAATTTTGGGGAGATGCGGAGGCTCACTCGGCCGAACGAAAACTCATCGCCGCTCTCCACGCATAATGCATTTGGTGAATCTCTCGGTGTCTAAAGTTTTGACGCCTACGGAAGATTTTCCGACTGAGTCTCCCACTCTGGAAACTGGCTTAGGTCTCCTTTACTCTTGCGCCACTCTGAGGAGAGACCACGTGAAAAATGCCGTAAGTCAATCTGAACGCGCCCGTCTGTCGTCTGCAATCTGCTTGAGTTTCGTCGTCGCTCTGGCGGCTTGTGCGAAGACATCGGTGGTTGATCCTAAGAAAACGGCAACGGCTAAAGAAAGCCCGATCGCTACGGCGTCGCCGGCACCCGCGCCTTTTGCTGAAATCGACCTCGATCTTGAACCGGATGTTCAGCCCGATTTAGAAATTGGCGCTAATCCACAACCCGAGCCGATTCCTGCGCCAATCACGGGCGTCGGTGAGGCTCCGGTTGCAGGCGAGAAAAGCTCAGCTGAACAACTTGCTTCAGCCATCTTTGAAAACGAAGCGCAGAAGTCTTTGTTTGCGCGTTTCACAACGGGCAAAGAGTTCTGCAAGAAGTTTAATTCCGTCACTGACACCGAAGCCGGCTTCCGTATCGAAGTGCCCGTCGACTACGAGAATCCTGCTCTGGGTAAAACTGAAATTTGGGGCTTCTTCGCCAAGGGTTCGTTTGATCCGAAACGTCCTTCGATGATCTACGTTGATGGTGGACCAGGTGGAAATTCCCACGGAGCTCCGGCGTTCACTAAAAGTTTTAACGAAATCCGTTTTGACCAACGAGGCATCGGTTGTTCGCGCCCTTCTTCGCTCGAACTTTACCGCAACCCGAATTACTACGGATCGCTGAACACCGCTCGCGATATGGAAGAGATTCGCAAACACCTTGGAATCAACCAGCTCTCGATTCTCGGTATTTCGTACGGAACTGTTCCGGCAACCATCTACGCAAATCTTTTCCCAGAGCGCACGACGGCCGTTGTCCTCGAAGGCGTGATGTTCGACGGAAAGACAATTGAAGAATCGCGCGCGATTCCGTTCGGTCTCCGCAAGATGTACAAATCCCTCCCGGAGCCGACGCGTCTTGCGATGAAGTCCTACTTCACGAAAGAGAAAGCGTATGGTCTCGGGCTTTATCAGATCGCGCGCATGCTAATGTATTCAAATCGCGGCTTAGACCAAATGCAGAGCGCGCTGACCATGCTCTTTCCGTCGCCCGAAGGGATCTTGCGCCAACAGGCCGATCAGATCTTCGATGTGAACCTATTCAACAACGCGTTTTTCGATAATGACAGAATCGATGCCGTCGATATGGCGTCAAATAAGTTGATCCAGTGCCAGGAATTTCCTTCTTTCGTGAAAACCGTGCCGGTCTTCTACACGGATGAAACAGGTAAGTTCCACGAGTTTGAAGAAGAAGAAATTTCGAAAGTCATGGGCGCGATCGAGGACACTTGCGCGCTGCTGAAGGCGACCGCGAACAAATACTACTCGGCGGATCGTTATCCAATTTTGGCGCCTGTCACGTACTATCAAGGGAATTGGGATGGAGCCACGATGGCGCCTGGCGCCGTGAAGCACTTTAAGAAAACACCCAAGACAAAGGCGCAGCTCTTCATCGCGAAAAAAGGCGGCCATACGCCAAATCTTGCGCTTATCCTCAAAGGCAGCGCGCTGCAGCTGCAGGTCTTTGAAAAATCCCTTCGTGGTGAGCAAGCGACTCAAGATGAAGTAAAGGGTCTGAATGAGGGGCAAACAGAGGTTCAGTGGACGTACACGTCAAAGTGAGTTCATATGTTCTCTTTTAAAGAGAATCTTCTGAATTGAGTTCTGTGTTGTCGAAATGTTCCACGAGCTTGAGGCGCCGTTTGCGAATGACGTCTTCAAGCTCGTCTTGTTTGATCGCTTCTCCGTTGGCCCAACCGAGCAGACATCGCACTTGATGCGCGGGTTGCGCGAGTTCCTCGAAAAAGAACGTCAGTGTTCGCAGATCTTTTTGAAGTTGGGGATAAAGTTCCGTCGGTAGATCCTCTCGCACCAAAACTTCCCGCGCAAATCTATGTCGAAGAGTTGGATCCTCACCGCGGAGAAAGGCTCTTAAGAGCTGAAGTCGATCTTCCGGTAGCTCGAACCTATAGATGCGAAGAGGCGTGATGAATTTCAATTTTTCCGGCAGGCGAGGATAAGGGCGACTCAGCGAGATGAAGCGAAGGAGTCCGGCGAAAGCTTCGCGCGCAAGGCGTGGGTCGAGAAAACAACCAAACACGGCTTGGTCTTTTGACGGGAAAGCATAACTGTAGCGAAGGTCGATCAGGAGATTTCCGTTCGGAAGACCTTCCGGGTGAACATGGAGCGAGTAGTAGATCCCTCTCGTCAGCCTACGATCCGAGATGTTGAAAGGCGGCTTGAGGGCGCGAATGAGCTCCCGTTCCCGTGCGCGCACGACCCGGGTTTCGGCGTGAACTTCCCATACGATCACTTGCGCAAGCTCGATCATCTCAAGAATGTGCGTTGAGCGAGTGGATGGTGTTAATCGACGGTAGGTGGCTAAGCGTCGATGGAGGTTCTCGGCCTTTCCGATATACAGCGGTTCCATCCGCGCGTTTAGGAAAAGGTAGATACCGCTCTGATTCGGGATCGAGCGGAAGAACGCATCACTAAAGCGCGTCCGCAAAGGATTTTGGTAGCCATCCGTTGGCTTTGAGTGATCGTTTTCCGTGAACCCAGCCTCATCCTTAAAGTGTGGGGTCACGATTCTACGGCCAAACAAGTTTTGATGATAGATCACGGGGCGATGGTGAGGGTTTCCCTAGGGGATTTTCATCTTGCCAGGAAAACGAAAACGCCACCTTTTTAGAGGTGGCGTTCTTCACTTAAGTTTCGCGCTTCAAACTAATTGGCGACTGGAGCTTCGCTCGGAGCGGGGAGGGATGCACCTGTTGTTTCTGCAGGCGGTGGGGCGGGTGCCTCGGCTGCCGGAGCAGGGGCTGCTGCGGGATTCGCGGGGGCTGCATCCGCCGCCTGGGCAGGGGCTCTTTGCTCAGCGGGAATTTCTGAGGGTTGGCCACCCGGCGCGGGAGCCGCGTGCGCCTGCTTTTCGCTCTTTATCAATGATGGATCGGCGTGCTTCATGAGCTTGATCACGACGCGACGGTTTTGCGATTGATTCTCGGCAATGGCGTTGCCTTCGGCATCACGGTTCGGAACGAGGGGTCGAGCTTCGCCGTAACCGGCAGCCGTCAAACGTTCCTTCGAAATTCCCGCGCTCATGAACGTTTCGAGGACTCGGCAGGCACGGAGGCTTGAGAGCTCCCAGTTGTTGCGGTATTGCCCGCCGGGCATGATCGGAACGTCGTCGGTATGACCTTCAATCGTGATATCGAATTCCGAGAGCTGATCGCGAACGACATCGATGAAGTTCGACAAAACGACTTTGGCTTCATCTTTCAAGTCTGCAGAGCCGGTGTTGAAGAAGACGGTTCCGCGAGACGAGATCTCAATTCCGATCTCGGATTCTTTGATGATGAACTGATCACCTACGCCAAGCTTCTTTGCGGCCTCTTTGATTTTATCGGCGAGGGCCGCATAGGGGACGGTGTACGTTCCACCGAATTCCTGCGTGATGGACTGCTTAGCTTCCTCGAACTTCTTTGCATCCATGACGGAGAAGCTCAAAAGGATGACGAAGAAGCCGACGAGGAGGGTCATCATGTCGGCGTAAGAGACTAACCAGTTGCCTTCGCCTTCTTCTTCATGGGCCTTGTGATTATGAGCGTTGCCCAAGGCTAAGGGAGCGTGAGCGGAGTCGTGAGGATCTTTATCCTCATTTTCCTTCTTCTTGCGGCGGATGCGGGCGGAAGAAATATCGCTCACGACTTCACTTTCCTGTTAAGGCGTGCACGTTCGTGCGGGAGGAGATAACTCTTCAAATGCTCTTCAACGACTTTCGGGTGCTCGCGGCGACGAACGAGGCGAAGTCCATCGATTACGATCGTCCGGAGAGTTTCGTCATCGCGGTTGATGTGCGCTAAGTTTTCCGAGATCGGGATGAAGATCAGGTTCGAGAGAACGAGTCCGTAGAACGTCGCTACGAGACCGATCGCCATCGCGGGTCCGAGCTTTTTTTGCGCATCCGCTCCGCCAAGCTGTTGGAGGAGCGCGATCATCCCGAGGGTGGTACCGAGAAGACCGAAGGCCGGGGGAAATTTCGCAAGCGTCTTGAAGACTCCCACGTCGTATTCGTAGCGTTTCGTGTGCGTCGCTGCGCGCTTCATGAGGATCTCATCGAGCGCTTCCTCCGGAATACCGCCGAGAGTGATGAGCTGAACGGCATCCGCCAAAAACGGAGTCTTCAAGCTCTTTGCTTTTTGCTTCAGGTATTCGGGGTTCTCACGAATGCCTCGTGCGAGATCAACAATCTCGGTGATCACGATGTCGTGTCGGGTAGCGTAGGCTCCTAGGAACTTGTTGATGAACACGCCGCCGACGCGAATATAGGAACGCAGCGGAAAGCACATCAACCCTGCGGCCGCGGTTCCACCGCAGACGATCAGAATTCCGTGGGGATCGAGGAAGACTTTCGCAGAATCCGAGGAGCTCACGATCGAGAGGACCATGACAACAAGGGCCGCGAACACACCGAAGATCGATGAAAAATTCATAGTTCATCCATGAACATTATGTTTGAGATAAAGCCGTGTCTCCTTCATCGTAGCTTACGTTTGGCGGCTCTCCTAGTCTTGCTCGTAGTCTTACTCGCGGTCTGGGAGTCGAGGGGTCGCGGTTTCACGTTTCGTGAAACGGATCGGGTGGCTGGGGAGGCGTAAGAGTTGTCCTCCACGACCGTGGTCGGTTTGTTTGTTTTGTTTTTCTGGTCCATCGCAGAGTCGGGCTAGTCGGGGCACTCAACCTCTGAGGTTTAGCTAAAGGCTAGGTGAGCGCAAAACAAGACCCCAACCAAACTAGGACTCAAGAAAGTCTCATATTCGTACGATAATGAAAGAGTATGAAAACGTTTAAAGCTTCGACATTGTGGTTGGTGGCAATTTTGTGCGGTCTCGTTTCGGCTTGCGCTACGCCGACGTTCTCGGTGAAGAGCGATCCGCTGCAAGCGGACGTCTTCTTCCAAGTGCCGGGCACGAACGAGAAGAAGCCAATCGGCAAAACTCCTTTGACGATGCCGATGACGGAATTTCGGCAGCTCATCGGTGCTGATGTCAGCTCTGGACAATACTTTCCGATCACCGTCGAGAAGCAAGGTTACGTGACGGAAACCTTCCAAATTCCGGCGAGCCGCTTCGGTACTTTCGTTACCGAACTCGACGTGAAGATGAAAGAAAGCAAGCTCGCTCAAGAAGAGAAGACGGCGAAGGTGACGATTGATCGTCTCTTCCTCGCTCAGCGCTTCGCGCTCACGAATCAATTCGAGCGTGCGCAAGCCGAGCTCGACAAGATTCTCGCGGACTTCCCGACGCTCGCGCGAGCCCTTTCGATGCGTGCTTCGATCTTCTACGCGCAGAAGAATTATACCGAAAGTTTGAAATGGTACGAAGAGGCCATCAAAGCGGATCCGCAAATGGATGACGCGATCAAGATGGCCGCGAAGGTTCGCTTGCTGCAATCGGGGCGGGCACCGGCGGCTGAGGCTGCCAAAGGGACAGCGCAATGAGAAAAAACTTAGCGGCAGTCTCAACTTTTCTCGCGATCGGCGTGTTCATCGCGGGCTTCGCGTTTACGCCGAATGCGGCGCTCGCGCAGGCGCGGGGAGCGGCACCGGCTAAGGGCGGTGGCCTTGCTTCGCTTTCACCCGACGCACTTGGCGCAAAGGCTTTTTTGGAAGACCTTCTCGCTCGTCGCTACACGCAAGAGCTTTCGACGCTCGTTGATCGTGAGCAATTCTCGTTGGGCGCTCAACTAGATCTGATTCCCGTGGCGTCGCCTGTTCTCCAAACTCCGAAGCCTACGGACTCCGAGCCGCTCAATGATTTGATGCTTGGGTCTCTCGATGCAGACCAACTTTTGAAGGGCTACATGGGAGTCGCGGAGGAGAAGCCAGCTTCCAAGCTTCTCGATCATTTCCGCATCAAATCGGTGAACGTTTCGGTCGGCCTGAAAGCGGATCTCAATCCGCAAATCAAGGCGGAAGTCGAAGGCTGGCTGAAAAAGCGTTTGAGCGCCGAATTTGGCGGAGCGGGTAAAGGTGCCGTTACCTTTATCAAGACTTTAGAGAAGCCGAAGGACGTCGCTCAAGAGCCGAAGGTAAAAACGATTTACGATTGGCTGGGAGAGTTCCAGTCGCTCGCGGGCCAAATCGTCATATCGCTTGCGATCTTGATCGGCGTGATTTTGTATCGACTCTTGTCGCGCGGCGAGGGTGGACTCGCAGCCGATGCGAACGGCATGGGTTCTTCGGAAGACTCCAGCGACTTGGCCGCACTTCAACGTGCAGCTGCTGAAGTTCAAGCGGATAACGATAAGGATCTTCAAGCAGATCTCGAATTCGACTCTGCTGAACGCGTTCGGGCTAACAACGATATTGAGAGTCTCAAATCGCGCATCATCGAGCTTGTGCCTCGTCTGTCCGGCTACCTTGAAGACGTTGTTCGCAATTGGTGCCACATGGGTGAAAACGGGAAGCTTCGTCTTGCGTGCTTTGCGGAAGCTGCGGGCAAAGAGACGGGAAAACTTCCGATCCCGGTTGATGCTCTTCCTGACGTGCAGAAGATCTTTGCGCGCATGCCGGAAATTCATCCTCGCGATAAGCGTGAATCCCTCGAGAAGGCTTACTGGGATCTTTTATCTGTGTTGAATCTTGGCTCGGACTCGCTCTCAACACCTTTTGCTTACCTTGATGGTTTGAACCTTAGCATGGTGAACAAAGTGTTGATGGAGCAGAATCCAAAGCTCCGCACGGTTGTTTCGCTCTACATGACGAACGATCTGCGCCAACGCTACTTGAAGTCGCTATCCATGGACGCCAAGCGCGAGATCCTCGAATCAGCAGCAGGCTTGAGCGAGATTCGAGCGGAAGAACTCGAAACGCTCGATCGCAGCTTGCTCTTAAAGCTCAACCCGACGCGCGAACAAGAAATCGTGGCGCTCGAGATGACGCTCCCGAAGATCGTTGCGGCCCTGACTCCTTCCGAGGAAATCATGCTGCTCGCTCAGATGAAGGGACCCGCGATCGAAGAATACAAGCGGACGACGGCGTCGCTTGCGTTCTTGGCGGAGTGGCCTGATGACAAAATCCGCATCGTGTTCATGGGCATGACGCCGGATGAATTGATTTCCTTCTTGCGTGTGCGTCCCGATCTTCAAGAGCGTTGTCTCTCGATGGCCTCGATGATGGTCGGCGAGATTGCGCGCGACGAACTCTCGCGCCCGGATAAGACGAGCGCGACGGATAAGGACAAAGCTCTCGAATTCTTCACGACGCGGATCAAAGGCCTCGTGCAGAGCGGAGAGATCAACTTGATGGAAGTTTTCGGACCAGTACCCACAGCGACGACGCACCAACTAGGCACGGACGATGAAGCGAAGCGAGTGGCTTAAACTGAAAAGAATTTTGATTCTGCTGATTGCGGCCTGTTCGTTGAGCCCGTCGTTGGCTCGCGCTCAGGAGCCCAAAGCCGCGACCACGATCCTGGAGAAGCCTCGTGGCTCGAGCAACTACCGCTTTGGTTTTGCGGTGGGCTTTTTTGGAATCGGCGTTACGGCTGACGCAAGCGGCTTCACGCAAGTTCCGCGGAGTGAAGGGCCACTTGTTGCCAGCGTTTTTGTCGAAATGCTTTTGACCGATAAGATCAGTCTTGGTTTTGAGCACTACCGTGGCGTAAGCCTTGCGCCTTTTTCAACGGCAGCTTCATTCACGGGCCTAGTCTCGCGTTACTACTTCATGGGTCCGGCGCCGTCGATGGTGCCGCTCTCCGACGGGCAGAGTTCGCTTTTTGTAAAAAGTTGGACGCCTTTTGCCGGCATTTCCGCAGGCTACGCCCAAGCAACGATTTCGCGAGACAATGACCAAGTGCCCACCGTGAGTGGATCGGCAGGTTACGTTGGTGTCACGGGCGGTGCTGATTACCTTTTGAAACCAGGTGTGGGCATTCGTCCTGAAGTCGTGATCGCGTCGTCGCAGGTTCCGGCCGCGTTTTCGAGTGTCGCGCAGCCGCCGGAGCTTACGCTCCTTTCCATCCAATGCGGGATGTTCTTTAACTTCTGAAGTAGCCAAGTAGTGCCGCCAAGTAGTGGCGCCAAGTAGTGCCTGGCACCTTTCCGCGAACCTCAGCGCTGCGCCCGGATCACCAAGCTCGAGTCGATGAGTTTCAAGCCGCCCGTAACAGGCTCCGCCTGCAGAAGGTACCGATCGCCGTTTGTGAGCGTGAGAGCCGGCGAGCGGAGCTGCGTTTTCGTCTCCGAATCAAAGGTGACCGTTGAGCCCGCAACCGGTGTAAGCACCGATGGTCCAAAGTCGCTGGCCGCAGCACTCATCAAACGCACGTGCACTTGCGAGCCGCCGTTTGCTTCGGCCGTCGCCTGGAAGTACACCACTGGGTTTGAGTAAGCGCTAAGCTGCAAGAGTGTGCGTTCATGATCGATATCGTTCGTGAAGCTGATGTTGGCGCCTAAGCTTGTGCGCAGGTGAACTTCCACTTTGTCGAGAGCATCGAGCTTCACCCACAAGCCCGCTTTGTAGAGCGCGATCTGGCGTCCCGAGCCGCAGTAACGATCGCAGCGAATCGTCACTTGATACTCATCGCCCTCGTTTGTGCGGGCATAGTTCGAGATTCCCTCGTTGAAGGGCGAGCGCACGAGCGAAACGCTCGAGCCCGCAACGACCGTCTCCGTCGGGGTGACGGGAGCTCCGCGTGTCACGTTGTAGAGTGACACAAGACCAATAGCCCCACCGCTTGAGGCGACGACGGTCTCAAGTTCCCACGGGTTACCGTCAGCCAGGCGCACGAGTGACGAAGTGTCCTTTTTGTAGATGCCAGCGGCAAGGAGAGAAGTGTAACTCATGCCGTTCGTCACTTCGATTGGATCTCCCGCATCAGCAGCTGAAGGTCCGTAAGAATAAGAGAGAAGCGGAATATAAAGTTTCGTCTTCGTTGCGCCCGTTTGGGTGATCAAGATCCGCGATGAATAGACGGCAATGTAGCCCGCAGCTGCGGTCGCGGGGAGACGCAAGCGATACTCGTTGGCACCCGCACTCGGAGTGAACGATGCGCGCAAGCGAGTTGGCGCGGAAACTCCGGCAGGAATCGTCACGAAACCAACCGTCACATTCGAATTGTTCAAAAGTTCAACTTGCAACGGTGCTGAGTCCACGTTGTAGGCGACAACTTCGAGCTGGTACGAAGGTGAGCCGTCGTAATCATTCGTGTTGAGGGAGGTGCGCGAACGCTCAAACGTGCGAGCAACGGTGCTTGAGAGCAAGCCGCGGTCCAGGAGCTCAACGGCGCTCTGCAAATTCATCGTGATCAACGCGATGGCGCTCGCTTCGTTCGAGCTCACCGAGACGGCTCCGCTAGCGAAGACAGCTTCCACCACGTAGTAGTAGCGGACACCGTTGACGACGTTCGTGTCCTGTAGGGATGTTCCCGCGACTCCCGAAGCGATAACGCCGTAAGGTCCACCCGCGATTTCGCTGCGACGAACCTGATAACTTGCGGCACCCGCCACTGCAGACCATGCCAAGTTCAGGCGGTTGGAATTCGCCGTAACGGCGAGGGTCGCGGGGCCGGCGTTGAGTTCCACCGCTACTTCATTCGAATTGGGCGACTCCACGTTGTAATCATTCACGCTGCGTACGACATAGTAGTAGGTCGTACCTGCGGTTCCGGCATCGGTGTAAGTCGTCGTCGACGCGGTCGTTGAACCGCGAAGCGAGTAGGGTCCGCCGGCAGAAGTTGCGCGGTAGACATTGTACTTTCCGATATTCGTGACCTGGCCCCAGATCAAATTCACGCTGGTTGTTGAAACAGCCCGTGCCGTGAGCGAGCGGGGCTCAAGAGGAGCGATCCCGATCGTCACTTGCGGGCTAGCCGCTGATCGAGCCATCGGAACGCCGCCGGCTCCGTAGGGCTGATAGATGTATTGATAGCTGACGCCAGCGACAGCAGTGGAATCCGTGTAAGCCGTCGCCGTTCCTAAGCCCGTCGCGATTGCGCTAAAGTTCACACCGTCGTTCGAACGGAGAAGGTCATAATTCGTAACCGTTCCGTGCGCCGAGCTCCACGCGATTCGAATGCTCGTTGCCGAGTTTGCAAGTGCCGTCGGGGCCGCAGGTGTGAGAAGCGGAATTGCCGAGATTTCGGCTGAGCGCGCTGATTCCACCGAGCCGATCAATGCCGAAGCCGCGATGTAGTAAGTTGTTGCAGCAGTTAGACCGGGAATCGCAACGTCCGTTGTTTGCGTGGCATTGACGATCGGCATGTTGTAGTTGCCGGGCGATGTCCCCACGTAGATGCGGTAAGAAGTGGCGGCAGGAGCTCCGCTAAATGTAATTTTCAACTCGTCGCCGGTTATGTTCTCGGTGACCGCGAGGCCTGCCGGAACGGAAGGAACGATCCCGGGAGTGATCGTCGACGTAGGTGAGGTGATCGTGTATCCCGAAACGGTGGCGACGACGCGGTAGTAGTACTGAGTACCGTTAACGGCAGTTGCATCCGTGCAGTAGTTGATCGCGACCGCGGGACAAACTGTTGAGAATGTAGTCCCGTCGGTGGAGCGCTCAACATTGTGAGACGCACCGGTGACGCCGCTCCATTGAACGAGAACGCTGTTGCTTCCTGCGGTAAGAGTGGGTGCCGCGAGAGCTGCCAGTGTCATTTGCGTAAGCGGCGCCGAGAGTGAAGACTCCGTCGTGCCGGTGACGCTCGAAACTTTGAAGTTATATTCCCCACCTGGTGAAAGCCCGGCACGCAGGTAGCTCGTCGCCGTGGCGTTTGCGACTTTCACGTAAGTTGTCGAAGGAGATACGGCCACGTAGATGTTGTACGAAGTTGCACCTTGAACTTTCGCCCAAGCAATCGCGATGCTGTTCGCGGTAACGGCCGTCACGCTTAGGCCAGAAGGGACTGCACTATCCGTGCGCATGCCGTTCACTTCGGCTGACTTCTGACTTTCGGTTCCGTCGAGATAAGTCGACGTCACGGTGTAGTAGTAGCCAACTCCGGTGACCGCAGATGAATCGGTATAGCTGTTCGTCGCCGATGTTCCGATCGAAGTGTAAGGTCCACCCATCGTAGTGCCGCGGTAGATGCGGTAGCCATTTGCTCCGGTCACCGCGGTCCATGCTAGACCGATTGAGTTGGCGGCAGGAGTGAGGACGAGGTTCTTCGGAATTCCGCCGCGATAAGAGACAACGTTTGTCGGATTGGATTCGTAACTTCCCCACGTTGCCGTCACTCGGTAATAGTTCATTCCGTTGAGCGGCGAGGGATCCATGTAACGAGTCGGCGGTGAAGTCGAGGTTGAATTCGTCGCGATGACCGAAAATGGGCCACCTGGATTCGCCGAACGGTGAATACGGAAACGGTTAAAGACAGAAGGACGTGTCCAATCGAGGACGGGGAGACCCTGCGCATTTACCGTGAGATTGAGGTTCAAAGGATCCGTCGGATTGGTCCCTGGTATCGCACTTCGTTCGACGAAGTCCCAACCCGTCAGGCCACCTGGATAGTGAGCACGAATCACGTAGTAATACGCGATTCCGTTTGTGAGCCCGGTATCGTTATACGAATTCACCGTCGTGTGGTTTGCTAAAATTGTGTACGGCCCGCCGGGCTTCGTTGCGCGAAGTAGCGTGTAAGAATCCGCTTGAGTATCAGTATTCCAGGCAACTTGAATGTGTCCGTTCCCGGGGAAGAGCGAGAGTCCTGGGGGCCAGAGATTCGCAAACGCAACTTCGTTACTTGTCTGAGACTGAGTTCCGCTCCAACCTGCAGACACCGTATAGTAGTTGGCGTTCGCGTTCGAATTATTCCAGTAACTATCGGGATTACAATCGATCCAAGAATTCATCGTGCGCGTCGCGCGGAGAGTTCCGCCGCCACCGGAATTGTTTGAGCGGTAGACGAAAAATTCTGTGAAGTACGCAGGCGCACTCCAAGTCAACACGACGCCCGCGTTGCCCGCACCGCAAGCATCTGCTTTGAGCGCAAGGTTGAGATTGATTGGAGCGTCGGGCGCACCCATGGGCCGCGCATTGGCTTCGTTGGATTGAACGCTATCGCCTGCGGGGTTGCTTCCGTGAACGACGTAGAAATAAAGAGTTCCATCCGTGACCGTATCATCAATATAGCTAGGTGAAACGAGCTTTGAGGCAATCGTCGTGTACGGACCGCCCGGTTTCAGCGAACGCATCACTTTGAAAGTCATGTTCGTTGAATCGCCCGACCACGAGAGCGACACGTTTGTGGGTCCAGGTAGAGCGGTCAAAGACAACGCCGAATTTGGATTCGGGGCCGTAACGGTCAGTGAAACTTCCGCGGAATCCTGGCTCGTGCCGGTGTTGTTCGTCGACGCGACCACGTAGTAATAAGTCGTCCCGTTGGTGACGGCTAGATCGGTGTAAGCAGTGCCGATGACGTTGTTGTTGAGGATCGTGTACGGTCCACCGGCTTTCAGCGACCGCTTCACGATGTAACGAGGCGATGGATTTGAAATCAAATCGGGAAGCCAGCCTAAGCTAACCGAGCCGTCGAGATTTTGCGAAACGTTGACGTCGATGGGTCCTAAGTTGTGATGACGGAAGTTCGTCATGTGCGCACAAGCTGATTTGTTACCCACTTGATCCGACGACTGCGCGTAGAGCGAAGTCGTAGCGTTCATTGGCGTTGTGATGGCGATGCCGCTTCCGGTAAATTCCGATGGAAGACCAACCTTCAGCGTCGCGGTACAGTTGGAATCCGTATAAATATTCACGTTTTGAATCGGCATGAAGCTTGTGCTCGTGCCGATCGTGCCCGTGAGGAGGGCGAGCTCACTGTAAGATGGACTTGCCGGTGACGTCGCTACGTAATGGGGAAGGCCCGGCGCAATATCGATATGCGTGTAATCTGTGAGGAAGGTACAGTTACTCACGTTGCCGGCGGCGTCGATCGTTTGGCCATAGATAGATGTGATCATGTTTGGCGAAACCTCAACGCGGATTCCGGTGGAGGCGAACTCAGCAGGTGTTCCGATGCCGATTTGGCTCAAGCAGAACATCGTATCGAAGAAGCGAACGTTGGCAACCGGGAGCACGTTCGTAGGATCTACCGTTGTCGTCCCTCGGACCATGGGCGAGAACGAAGTGTTGTTCGGTGATGTCGGGATCGTCGCCGTGAACATCGGGTCGAACGGAGGCTTGGTGTTGTAGATGTAGGTCGTCAACTGCGTACACGCCGAGAAATTGCCGTACTTATCGAAGCTCACCGCATAAATCGGGGTCGCAGCGTCGCGATAGACCTGAACTTGCAAACCGCTCGTGACGAAGGCCGCACGCGTTCCTTGCGCGATTTTGGTTTGGCACATGTTATCGATGTAAATCGCAACGTCCCGAATGCTCGAATCAGCCGTACCGACGATGTAAGGTCGATCCGTTTGCTTTGATGGTGACGGGGGAGACGCAAGGGTGAATGCGGGCGGAATAGCAGGATTCGCCGAATGATCGTAGTTCGTCATCGATGCGCACGTCGAGACGTTGCCTTCCGGATCGATCGTTGTAGCGTAGATGGTCGTAAGCGAGTTGGCCGGAACTGTCGCACGTACTCCCGTGCTCGTAAATTCCTGAGCCGTACCCATTCCGATGCGCGTGGTACAAGTTTCGTTGCTGAAGAGTTCGACCTGCACTCCACGGCCGTTGATCGAACCGACCACGTACGGCATCGTCGAAGTGTTGTTGGGAGAAGCCGGAAGCGTTTCGATAAAGCCCGGCGGCTCCGGCGGAATCGTGTTGTGGAAGTACGTTGTCATCAACGTACAGTTGGAAGCGTTCCCGGCGGCGTCGACCGACGTCGCGTAAAGTGAAGTTGAGTTGTTCTGCTGAACCGCCGCGATGACACCGATGCCTTCGAACTCGGCTTTCGTGCCGGTGCCGACATTTCTCAAACAAGCCATGTCGTTATAGAACTTGATCACGGCCGTATCCGCAGACGCGGTCCCTTTGATACGGGGGTAGAGCGTGAGTCGGGTAGGTGAAGCCGGTGTCGCCGAAACGAAAACGGGCGGATCCGGAATCGTTGAATCGTGTTTGTACGTGAAGAGGTAATTGCAAAGAGAAGGATTGCCTTCGGCATCATAGCCGACTGCATAGATTCCGGTCTCCGCGTTAGCGGGAAGTTCCACGGCGAGACCCGTAGATTTAAAATCAGCCGCTGGGCCGTTCCCGACGTGGAGTAAACAAGCTGCGTCCTTGAATAAAGAGACGGTTGTGACCTCTGCGGGAGTCGCACCGATGATTAGCGGTGACGACGTCACGTTCGAAGGTGAGATCGGATGACTCGAAACAAAAGTGGGAGGTGGGGGGCCGTAGTCGCTGTGAGCGTAAGCGCCAATTTCGGTGCAGGCCGAAGCATTGCCGAAGGGCTCGACAGCGCGACCATAGATCTTGCTTCGCGTGTTCGGTTGAAGCGTGATCGGAATCCCGATCGTGGCAAATGCTTTCGGCGTCCCCAATCCGACTAGACGAGAGCATGTTGCATCATCGTAGAGTCGAACTTCTTGCGCGGTCGCGGCCGCTTCACCGTAAGCAAGCGGTGTTGTCGAGACTCGCGACGGTGATACGGGACTCGTCGATTTCAGAACGGGAGCCGGCGGCGCATCGTGCGGCGGCGTGTACGAGGTCAAGTAAAAGCAGCCGTCGTACGTATTGGTCGAAACGTAGAGGCGAGTTGTTCCCGCACTCGGGATCTGAAGCTCGATTCCCTTGTAGTGGAAGTCCGAGAGAAGTCCCTGGCCAATGCCCTGATCTTGGCAGGCCTCGGTCGAATGAAATCGAATGAAGCTCAGATCGATTGCGCCTTTGATATAAAGGCTACCTTGAACGAGCACGGTCGCGGTTGAGCGATCGTAAGTTTTCAGCGTGATGTTCGTGAGGGTGGCGCGAGAAGTAGAGACCGGTTTCTCTTCGTGACCACCTAGGCAACCTGAGAGAACAAAAGCAAGAGCCGTAGCTACGCAAAAGCGGATCGCCGCTGTCTTAAGCAGCCGCGAGAGCATCCGGTTTGCTAGTCCTACGAGCCTTGCCATCAATGGCCTACCCAAAGTTGAACGGCGTCGCTCAACGTATCGAGAACGACGAGATCCAGGGCGCCATCGCCGTTGAATTCACCGAGACTGATCGTGCTTACGCCTGCGTTGATGTAGTAGGGAGTCGAATTGTTGAATTGACCCGTCGATGAGCCTAAAAGAATCGTGAACCCCTGACTTGTGCCGTTGCCTACGGCCAAGTCGATGCGGTTATCGCTATTGAAGTCACCGGAGACGATCCCTTGAGGTGTTCCACCAGCTGAGTAATCTTCTTTCGCGCGGAAGGAGCCATCGCCATTTCCTAGAAGAATGCTGACCGTGCCTTCGATCGAATTGACCGCGGCAATGTCGCGTACGCTGTCGTTGTTGAAATCATTGACCGTGAGGCTGTTGGGCCCGCTTGCGGTCGCGTACTCGACTTGCGTTTGGAAAGTTCCGTTGCCGTTGGAAATCAAGATACTCACGGAGCCTGAGGAGTTGTTGACCGTTGCGATATCAACGAGTCCATCGCCGTTGAAATCTCCGGCATCGATCCCCACCGGAGCGGAGCCCGAATCGAAATCCACGCGGTTTTGGAATGTCCCGTTTCCGTTTCCAAGTAAGAGTGCCACTTTCGACGAGCTCTGGCTCGCCACCGCGATATCGAGTCGGCCGTCGTTGTTGAAATCGCGGATGACCGAGTCGACGGGACCCGCAGACACTGGATAATCAACCGACGGGTGGAAGGTGAGATCACCTTTACCGAGGAAGACTTTTGCTTGAGAAGCCGTCTGCACGGTGACAACGAAGTCCATGTGACCATCTTTATTGAAGTCAGCGACTTTCACGGACGTCGGGTTAAGACCAACGGCTACCGGTGCCTGCGCCGTGAAGAGACCTTTGCCATCGCCCTTCAGGATGCTGTAGGAATTGCCGCTGCCATTGACGACGACAAGATCGTATTTTCCATCGCCGTCAAAGTCACCGGTCGCGGATCCAGCCGGGTTCAAACCGACCGATGTTTTGAATCCTGCAACGCCACCCGCTTGGAACGGAATGATTTGCACTTCCTGATTCGCGACGGTCGAAACTAGAAGGTCAGGTCGGTTATCGCCGTTCATATCGGCGCTCGTAATGAACAAAGGACCGATTGATGTAGGAATGGCCGTTTGCGCAATGAACTGGAAATTGTTCTGACCAAGCAGGTAACTCACGTTGTTGTCGTCACTGCTTGTAACGGCTAAGTCGATGAATGCGTCGTCGTCAAACAGACCGGCCGTGAGTGAAGTTGGGCTTCCGCCCACCGCCACTTGTTCAGGCGAATCGAAGAGAATAGCCGGCTGAGTCTGCGCGATATTTCTGAAGACAAAGGTTTCGTTCGAGCCGGGGCTCAAAATTGCGACGTCGGGCCAAGTGTCACTGTTGAAGTCCGCCACGACGATGGCTGACGGCGCATTCATATTAAACAGCGTAACGGGTGCGGCAAAACCGCCGGTCCCGTTGTTAAGATTCATGAGGACACTTGCCGTGTTGTCGCCCGTATTAGCGACGACTAGGTCCGGCCGTCCATCTTTGTTGAAGTCCGCCACCGCAAGGGCTGTCGGTGCTTGCCCAACCGTGTATTCAACGGGGCCGGAGAACGCTCCGTTACCGAGACCGAAGCGAACCGAAACAATCGATCCGCCCGTATTGCTGATCGCGAGATCGAGGCGGTTGTCGCCATCGAAGTCCGCAACCACTACGTTCTGCGGAGCAATTTCGTTTGCGCTCAACGGCGTGTTTACGGCTGGATTAAAAGTTCCATCGCCACGCCCTAAAAGGATCGAGTAGCGATCCGTTGAAGCACAAACGACAACTAAGTCGACACGGTTGTCGGCGTTGAAATCGCCTTGCGCCAGACCCGAAGGACCAATGCAGATCCCACCGATGCGAACCATGTTCGCGAGAACACCGGTACCGCGTCCTTTGAAAAAGCCGACGCTCGAGTCACCGGTATTCAGCACTGCTGCATCTCTGAGTCCATCGCCATCGAAGTCGGCCGTCACGATCTGACCAGGGTTTTGGCCCGTTCTGAAAGTTGCGCCAAATGCACCCGAGCCGCCACCCATGGCGCTCGCGAAAAGAGTTGCCGTCGCGCGGCCGCTATTTGCTAAATCGGGAAGAGCGCCGGATGCAGGAGAAACTCTCACACCGATCAGAGCTGAGCTAAAGCCCATACGAACAGAAGCTTGCACGATCCCGGAGGCATTACTCGTTTGTTCGGGGTTTGTCGTGATGATCGCATCACCCGTCGCGACTTGGAAAACGAGCGGATAGTTGGGCAGTCCGTTACCGTAGCGATCGACGACCATCGCACGCATGGGGAGCGTCAGCATCTGGCCGTAAAGGACCGTCTGACCATCGCCACTCATCGCCGGAAGATCGATGTGATCGGGGAGACCCGCTTGCGTCGTGATGAAAGCTTCGATGAAACTTCCCGCCGTGTCGGAGATGCGAATCGTGTCGGTCACGTTCGCAACCGGACCCGTCACGTAAGCGCCCGTGACGGAATTAAATGACCCACCGGAATTGTTCGTCGGAATCGTGACGTTGTAAACACCCGAGCCGCCCGAGAAGGTGAGCGGTTGCGAAGTCATGACCGGAATCGTCGTGGTTGCGGGAGAGACGGTGAGGTTCTTTTTGTGCCAGAGGACGTTGACGCTCGACGAGTTTCCCGCCGTGTCCGTTTGAGTGACGATGATATCGTAGTTTCCGTCAGCGGCTTTCGGGAGGCTGAGCGCAAACATCGACGCTACGCAGACCGTTGAACCTGCGCCATCTCCAGAAAGCGAGATCGTCGCGCCGGATTCACAACTGCCGCTGATCAGCAGCGCAGCTTCACCGGAAAGGTAAGGCTTTGTCGACGGCGTGACGATGACAGGAGGCGCGACGCTCCCTTTTTTGACCCAGACTAAAAGAATCGGGTTGGAAACGCTTGTTTCATTTTTCTGGTTGATGAAGAAGGAGTAAACACCGTCAGTTGATTTCTGAACGTTGAAGGTATACGTCGAATTCGTACTGCAAGGCTGTTGCCCGACCGCATCGCCCGAGATGTAAACGGTAAATCCTTTTTGGCACAGTCCCGAGACTTCAATCGAAGTTGCGTTCGAATAAAACGGAGTTTTCGCAGGTGCTGCGATCGTCGGAATCGGCACGATAGCCAGTGGCTCCGACGCGGGCGTCGAAGCCGTGATTTTTCCGCCGGCATGGCAGCCCAGGAGCGCGAATGCGCCCAAGGCTCCGAGAGCTGCGACTGCGAATTTCAATTGACCCAAAACGCGTTTCATCAGTTTGTTCTCAATCAAATCACTTCGGAATTCTCGTTACGCGCATCGTGTTCTCGTCGGTGAGGTACACGTAGTGCGCATCACCCGTAACTCCGTTCAGAGAGTTCGTGAACATCCCGAGCACGAAGCCCGCGTTGTTACCGCCGCCCTGACACCAACCAGGCGTGATACCGGTTGCTCCTTGGCAACCGGCCTCCCCACCGGTCGGCTGACCGTTGGTGTTGAAGCTGATACCGCCTTGCCAGCCGATCATCGTTCCGGTGTCGCGAGCCATCTTCCAGACAACGGAGTTGTTGTAGCCGCAAAGATCGTTCGTTGTTCCGTAGATCTGGCTTGTGCTGTCGGTCCAGAGACCAACCGGCGCATCGCAGTTCCATCCGTTAGTTGCCGTGCTGAGAGTATTGCGTGCGGCATCCGTTGAGCTCGGAGCTGCCGGGTTAGCCAGGTTGATCCACGTATTCGTGAAGTTATTCACGCGTGTAGGAGCAGCACCCACGAATTGACCCGAGAGAGTCCACTTATCAATACGGTAGTTACCGTGGTTCACGATGTAGAGATGAGTTCCATCCGTAGCGATCCCGCCTCGTGAAGAGTAGTTGTTCCAATGGAAGCGGAAGCTGCCGCCACGATCGCCGGTGAAGTGAGTCGTCGTCGTGTGCGGCGTTCCGCCTTTGCACCAACCCACCGAGTGGTTGACCGGTGTCGAGCCACCGCTCGACGCCAAGCTACAACCGGTTGGTGTGCCTCCAGTTACGCGACCGATCCAGCCGTTGAACACACCGGAGGTCGCGTTGAACGAGAGGACGCGGTTGTTGTAGTTGTCGACGACGTACAAGTTTCCGCTCGCGTATGTGATGGCCGAGGGATAGTACATATTGCCATCGCCACTTCCAGCTTGGCTCGATCCACCCGTACACCAACCAGGAGTCTGGCCCGTTGCACCGGTACATCCACTTGAGCCGGGGTAGCTTCCGGTCGGCGAAGCGTTGATACGTCCGATCCAACCTGCAGATGCTCCAGTTGTCGAGTTGAAGCGCAGAATCCGGTGCGCTTCGCTATCGACAACGTAGAGATACCCGTTCTTGTCACCCGTCACGTACGTCGGAACTTTGAAGACACCATCCGTTGCGTGGTTGACGAACGTTTGACCCATGTAGCGAGGCTGGAAGTAGGAACCCAAACACCATGCCGGTGAGGGGCCCATCGGGTTTGCGCTCAAGCAGCTTGCATCACCACCGGTTGGGCGCGAGGTGATCGCGCCGACCCAGCCGATGACGGATCCCAGAGCTGAATCCAATTTCTTCACTCGACCTGCTTCTTGGTCGACTTGATAGAGAGCTCCATTTTCGGCGTGCAGACCAACCGGTTGGAAGCTCGAGTGATCATCGTAACCGTTGTATCCGGCAAACGAGACCGCGTCGTTCGACCATTCTCGAGGGCTCAAGCTTAGCTGCGCGAGCTGACCGTTGTATTCGCCCGTTGTAACCTTGAAGCTCTTGATCGCGGGGAAGTTCGCACCTTGACCCGTGATCAAATTGCCTTGCCCGTCGAGATCAACGGATGACAGGTTGTGGAAGGCATTCTCATCCATCCCGTTTTTCGCCGAACCACCGATACACCAGCCCGGCGTGTTTTCATTGATCGTGAGAGTGCCGCAGCCGGGGAATCCCGACATCGCGCTTGGGTTAGCAACCTTACCGATCCAACCCTCAAGGTTAGCCGTGTGTGAGTACATCAGAAGGCGGCTAGAGTCCGCGATGTAAATGTAGTTTGCGTCGGATGCGATCGACCAAGGACCCGCGAGACCTTGAACGAAGACGCCTTCCCATGCACCGGTCGCAAGATCGTATTTGCCGACCGGTTGGTTGTTACCATGGTGGGTGACGAAGAGTTTGTTGCCGGTAGCGGTGGGAACGATTTGCAAACCGGTCGGATGATCGACAGCGCCCGTGCGCGGGTCGCCAGCTTGCCATGAGCCACCTTCGCACCAACCGGGCGTGGTCGAACCGTTACCGGTCGTTGTACAGTTGGGTGCACCACCTGATGGATTCACGTTGTAAACGCGACCGATCCATCCAGCAGGGCTTCCGTCGACTTTGTTGAAGCGGAGGATCGATCCGTAAGAGCCAACGTAGAGATAGTTGTCGTCTACCGCGATCGCGCGAGGATCACGGAAGCGGCTATCCGCATTGCCCGGAACGGTCGCAACGTTATACGAGTTACCACCTTTGCACCAGCCGGGAGTCGGCAAGTTTGCGTTCGTGGACGTACAAGTTCCGGGACCGTTTGTTCCGATTGCGGTTGGCGTGCTGCTGACGCCGCCGATCCAGCCGTCAAAGCGACCAGTCGTCGCACGGTAGCGATGCACGCTGTGCGACCAACGGTTCGTGACGTAGATATAGTCGGCATCCGCCGCGACGGCTTCGGGATACTCCAAACCACCGTTCGCAGGGTTACCGTTACGTGATTGACCGCCTACGCACCATCCGGGAACGGCTGCGTCGTTCACCGTATTTGCGCACTCGCTGTTTGAAGGATCCGATAAGTTCGATCCGTTGACGCCGATTCCGCCCCACTTATAGTGGCGACCGATCCAACCTACATACTTCTTCGCGATGTAGTCGAACTTCAGGACGCGATGGCGAGACGGGTCGACCATATACATATTCTGTTTAGCTGGGTCGAACTTTACCTCTTTGGCACCGTCAGGTCCATCCATGCGGGCCGCGACGGGATTGAAGTTTTTCTGGAACCAATAGAGAGTTCCATCAGGTTGAATCATCGTGCCGGCAGTTCCTAGGAAGGCTTTTGCCGCCGTGACCGACCAGTTGTAAGTCGCTGCTGTAAGGATCGAACCTTGGTCCGTCGCCGTGAAAGTGAGCGACGTCGCAGGATATTGTCCCTTAAACCAGAACTGCTTTTCGTTCTGACCCGTCGCGAACAAGTACTGCGTGACGGGAGTGACGCAACCTGTGTCTTGGTAGAAAGTTCCGCCGAGGCCCGCACCACTTAAATTCACGGTGATGGGGTTGATTGCGTTCGTCACTTTTGGCGTAGGTGTTGAACCATCTAGCGTGTTGATCTTGAAAGGACCTACGCAGACCGAAGTTTTCGAAACGGGAGTTGCGGGAGTCGCGGGCGCCGTGATTTTCAAAGCCGAAGGCGAGATGCCGATCGGAAGAGCCGTCGAATCGGCCATCGCACCTGAGGGATCACGAATGATGATGCTCAAGTTCTCGGCCGCTGAGTCTCGGAAGTAAATTTGAATCGACGATTGGCTAGCGGGAACACGAACGATTGAATTCGTCTGACCGCTGCCGCAACCCGGAGCCGTATAGAAATAACCTGTTGTACTCCCGCTGAGTCCGATGATGTTCAAGGGAGTTTCCGCAGGGGCGGGAACCGCGTTACCTTGCGCATCACGTAGCGTGATCGTGTAGGCAGTCGTCGAGCAACGGCCTGCAACAACGGCCGAAGGACCCGTGAATTGGATGTTCGAAGCGAGAATTTTAACGGGTTGTAAGCTCGACGAAGTCGTGAGTGTACCCGAGGCGTCGCCGACCGACAAATTCATCGTCTCCGCTTTAGGATCTTTGAGGTAAATAATCGTTGTATAGGTCGTTCCCGAAGCGACCGGGAGCGTGATGTTCATCGGATCGATTTCGACGTTACAAGCCGCATCCGAGTAGATCTTGGCTGCCGAGCCGCCAAGGCCCGTGATCGAAACCGTTTGGGCGGTGAAGAGGGGACCTGCCTGTCCGTTATTACCGGTAGGCGTGATGATGATTTGCGGCGAACACTTATCCGCAACGACGCTCATGGGCGTATTTGCAGGAGCAGGCGCCGGCATCACTGCAGACAGCGTCACTTTATTCGGATGCGACTTCACCGTGATCGTCGCCGGAGTGATCGGGCTTGTGGGTGATGATTCGGCAATCGTGATGTTCGAAGCTTCAGCTTTGGGATTCAAAGCGTAGAAGGTCTTCTTGCTCGTGCCTGGAGAGTAAGTTGCGTTAAATGCTCCCGAGCAGTTACTACCCGAGAAGATCTGCATGCCACCAAGACCAGAGAAGGCGATCGTCGTTGAAACACGTGCGTTAGCCGGGTTGTTCCCGTTGTCGTGGAGTTCCACGGAGTAAGGACCCGAGCAGGTGCCTGAAGGAATATTTTCTGGCCCCGCTACGAAAATCTTCGCAGGTTCACCAGAAGTGATGTTGAAGCTGTTGCTGAAAGCTGCGCTCAACGGAGCGGAAGTCGCTTGAAGCTTGTAGCCAGTTTGCGACTTCGAAACGCCGAGATCCATGAATACGGCTTCGCCCATCGCGGCCGTGACCGAAGTCGTACCCGTGAGGATCGCACCTACGTTGTTGGAGGCGATGAACATATCGACTTGTGCCGATGCCGACACGCCATCCAGAACGCGGTTGCCTTGCGCATCTTGAACGTGAACGCGAATCGTAGAGAGACCAAAGGGCCCCGCAGGCGAGTTCGTCGGCTGAACGAAGAACGCAAGTTTCGCCGCAGGTCCTGGTTTGAACGGCGCGGGAGTCGTCACCGCGGTTAAGCCTGCAGGCGACGAGATTGAAAGCACGCGGGGAGTGACGGAGTCCGCATAAACAGAAGCGATTGTACCCGTAGCTTCACCCGCTGCATTTGTCGCAACCGTGGGTTGAACGATCGTGTCACCAGGGTAATTGGACGTGAAGGTCGGTTTAACGCCGGCAACGGGGTTACCGAATTGGTCTTTCAACGTGATCTTCACATCGTACTGTTGTGCGCCGTTTGCAAGAAGCGGCGAATTCGGCGGAACTTCAGGCGTGATCCCGATTCTTGAGTTATCCGGAGAAACCGTCCCGTTCGTGATCGCGAAATCAGCTGAGTCAACCGTCAGTGCTGCCGAGCCGAGATCCGGGTCTTGCGACTGCGTATCGGGTTTTGCGGCCGTAAGGATCTTGATCCCTGATTCTTGGATGTTGAGTCCCGCGAACGTCGCGACACCTTTTACGGCCTGAGCTTGCGCTGTTCCGCGTAGTGTACCGATCGTGGGCGAGTTGTTCGAGATGGTGAGCGTAATGATCGCCTTGGAATCTGGGCCTGCGCTTACGACCGTGCCGTTCGCGTCTTTAATCGTGATGACGGGTTGAACCGGGAAAGGCGCGCCAGACGCAGAGCTTCCGGGTTGCTTCGTGAATTCGAGTGAAGCCGCTTTCCCCATGGGAGTGAACGAAGTTGTGACCGAGTTGTTATCAACGAAGCCGTTCACCACGAGGGCCGCGCGACACTTGTACTGAACACCAGCCGTGAGATCGGTGAGAACCGCTGACGTTTGCAGAACGTCGCGAACAGTCGCCATCAAATCCCACTCAGTGCTTGCTCCGACTTGGCAATAGACGCGAATTTCGTCGGCGTCTGAACCATTCGAAAAAGGGATGAGGGCGGTTGAGCTCGATTGAACTTGTGCAGTTAAAACGCCCGCGTACGGAATCGCGGGAACGTCGATCATGTTGTAGTCTTCTTTTTGATCTTCGGTTACGGCACGCACGCGAATGGCGTAGAACGCTTGCGATTGAAGACCCGTGAGCTGAGTTTCCGAGAGCGGGGCGCTGACCGTTTTCAAAAGTTTAGGTTGGAACTTGAGGCGAGCGTCGTAGATGTTGTAGGCGACAACTTTCTCATCTGTGGTGGCGTTCCACGTAACCTTGATCTTCGTAGCACCTGTTGTCGTTGCCGTCACGGCGCCGTTAAAGCCCGCGAACTTCGGACCGGTGTCCTTGATCGTTTCGACTGGTTTGGATGAATCTTTCGGTAGACACGCCGTCAGCGCCAAGAGAGCGGAAGTTGCGAAAACAACAAACAAACTTTGTTTTTGTCGCGAGCTTCTCTTCTCGGTTGGAGTGCGGAAAGAAAGGCCCGGATCCGTAACAGGATTTAGACACTCTTTCTGAGTTTTCACTTGTGCCACCTCTCGAAAAACGTACAACGCCGGTTAACTTCTCGGCTTAATTGAAGAAGTTCATGAGGACGTGGCCTTGATTTCAAAATGAGAAAAACAGAAGTTGCGCGGACTTAGGCGTGAGTCGAGGTTCGTGAGCGAACGGTTGTGAACGTCTCGATTTAGGACGAGGGACTAGATAGAAAGACCTAGCTTCACCGAAAGTTGATGAAGTCTGACGGGAATTTCGGGTTCAGGTCGGTAGAAATATCCGCTGTACGAGAATCCCAGCTCGAGACGGTGCGAGTCCGAAATGAGACGGCTCCATGCAAGACTTAGGTTTAGCGCAAGGGAATTGAAAGTATAAAACTCGGAAAGCCCGATGAAGCGAGCTTCGCCAACCCAAGCCGCAACGGGGCTCACTAAGACGCGGCGACGCCAGCCGATCTCGGGGGCGAGCAAGTTCGAGAACCCAAACGGGCTTCCGTAGTTGAACATCGTGATATAGCTAGCACCGACCAAGAGCTGGTTCTGCACGCGGCCGTAGGGGTCGGGATCAAATTGGTAAGTCCCATCTAATTTCGCTTCAAGAAGCTGCGGTCCGCGATCCACGGGACTCGCGATAAGCGTGAGAACCGTGAGATCCATATTGGCGATGAGGCCAATGCGAGAATAGAGATCGGATTCCGCGGTCAGTTTCTTTTCGGGCGAGTTGTAACGAGCCGACAAGAGTCCGCTGATGGAGCGATATTCTCCGAAGCCTTTTTGGGCGTAACTCAAAAAACTTGTACCGACGGAAAGGAGAATCTGGTCCCACGCATTGACGACTTTGAATTCCATCGCTTCGGGAGCGTAGATGTAGAGCGCTTCGTTTTCGCGCTCGCCGTTAGGACCAACGGCCGTAAGGTTCATCTTATTGATGCGACCTTTGAGGTGCGCGTGGATCGAGAACGTCGTTTTCCCCTCATCGAAGACGACCGGAGTCGCGCCTTCGATGAGAAGCTTCCAACCTTGTCGCTCAAATTTTCCGCGGATGGTGACGGTCGGGCGAAGCTCATCTTTTTTCGCTACGAGAACGATCGGGAGGCGACTCTCAGTCAAAGAAAAGTTCTTGATCAGAAACTCGTTCGATTTTCTGCGGAGAACATGCGCAACCCAAACCGTTCGCTGAATGTTGGTTGTTCCGGGGGCCGTTGTGACTTCGGCTTTGTTCTCCGGTCCTTGCGGAGGACGAAACCCTTGGCGAGGAGCTCGCGGTTGCGTTGGACCCGGAGCAGGCGCCGTTTGTCCGGGCACATAGGGGACACCAACAGGAGGGTTCGCTCCGGGGAGAGCAGCTGGTGGAGCGGCTGGCGTCGGCGTTGGTGCAGGAGCCTGTGCACTCGAGGGCTGAGGTTCCGCTGCAGAGGGTGCCGTGATCAAGGGCTCGGCGACTTCGTCAGGAGCACCGGGCGTCTCTTGCGCTTGCGCAAAAGATGTCGAGAGCGTCAGCCCGAGGATCACCACGGAAGAAAGAACGGAACCACATTTCTTTTGGCTGAAGCGCATGATTCAGGCTTGCAAAAAAGAGAGGCGAAAGCAACGGCCGGTAGGTCTGGTCGCAGCCAAGAGTCGCTAGCGTCTAGCGACTCACGAGTCTTGAATGTTCGTTCAAGTTAATTTGTTTGAGTCTCAGTCGGAGTGGTGGGCATTTCAACCGGAGCTGGGCCGACGACGGGTGCCGAAGCTTCAGCCGGTGCAGACGGTGCCGCAGGAGCTGCTTCGACGGCAGGAGCCGGGGCTTTTTCAGGAGCCGGTGCTGCTTTCGGCGGAAGGGCCGCCGGCTTCTTCGAAGCCGGAACTCGCGGTGCCGGTCCAGCGCCGTTGCGCGGAGACTTGCGACCTAGCAACTGCTTGGGTCCTTGGTTTGGATTTGACGTGAGGTCCTGGTAATAAAGCGTAAAGCCCGCGTAGATTTTGTTCGGGTCGCGAATGAGTTGGCGGTTGTTCATCCACAAGTCTTTCCAGTGAACCGGAGTGTTGTAGAGGCCACGGGAAATTTTCACAAGCGTATCGCCGCGACGGATCAGGTAGGGTTGACCGTTTCGCTCGATCACGACGTATTCAACGCCCTTGATCACGAGAGTCGCGCCGATCGGAAGTGAATTGAAATTCGCGATCTTACCTTTGTTCGCGTTGAGAATCTCGCGCCAGCGATAAACGTTTCCGTATTTCTCAAACGAAATTTTCATCAACGTGTCGCCGGTTTTCACGACGTACTTCTGATCTTTCCCGTTTCCAGAACCTTTGCCGGCGCCGCCTTTTCCAACGCGACGGGGAGCTGCATCCGCCGCTTCCGATCCAGGAGCCGAGAACAAAGCTTGATCCGAGTTTTCACCAGGCGCACCGGCGACCGGAGTGCCGTCAGGATTCGTAGCTTGCCATCCATCAGAAGATTGGACCGGCTGACCATTTGCGATCTTTTTGATGTCATCGGCGATTTCGATCGGAAGCGGAACCGGCATTGCGTCTGCCGAAGCAACCGCCCGGAAACCGGGTTGTCCCGTCGCTTGCCCATCGGGCTTCGAAGAGAAGAAGGAACAGCCAGCGAGCAGGAGCGTAGGGAGCGTCGCCGCCAGGAGAAGAGCCGTTCTTTTGGAGAATTGAATATTCATGATAGTTCTTCCTTCACCAGACTAGTCGGTGCTTCGCAGGAGGAACTAAACGAAGAAAGAGTCGAGCTTCCGAAAGCTCGACTCTCGTCGGTGGATCATTCTAGATCTTTGACTGGGCTTTCCCACTGAACGCGGACGTCTTCGAGCGGAGCTTTTTGCGTAGCTACGCGAGCCGGAGTTGCGGCCTCGACTTTCGCCGGAGGAGGCGGAGGAACAGGGGCCATCTTCGCGCCTTGGTGAAGCTTCTCGAGGTTCTTCACTTGTTGCTCAAAGTGTTTCTCGGCACCTGCCAAGATCGAGCGTAAGAATTCACGCTGTTCAACGAGCTGATTGATCGCGGCTTCCAAGCGCGTGCGCTCGGGGGCCATCGTCGGCATCGTCTTCAACTGAACTTCGACTTTCGAAAGCTCAAACTCTGTGACCTTCAAATAGTCGCGGAGTGGGTGAGTCCGGCTGATCATTTCGATCTCGGCCGCAATCTGCTTCGAGAAGTGAAGAACTTCGCTCTTTTCTTTCGTCAGCGCTGTTGAATAGCTGCGGAGTTGGCTCTCACGAGCCGAAAGCTGCGTTGACCAAACCTCCAAGCGCTCACGCTCGGCCTTCGCCGCAAAGTCTCTAGACTGCGTTGCCTGCGACAAAGCTTGCGAGAGTTTGGTGGCTTCGGCTTGAGCGGCTTCCGCTTGCGACTTGTAAGTCTTCACTTGCTTGCGCAAAGCTTCTACTTCGGACTCAAAACCGATCGTCGATTTCTCGTGCGACTTGCGGAGACCTTCGATCTCAGACTTGAAGTCCACGGTCGATTTTTCGAGGGTCTTGCGAAGACCCACGACTTCGAGCTCAAGGTCTACGCTAGCCTTCTTACGCTCTTCCAGAAGGGCACCTTGCTCATCGACTTTTGCTTTGAGGTCACTTGCTTGCGCGCGGGCTTCGGTCGTTTGTTTGCGTTGGTCTTCAAACGACTGGCGCAGGCTGAAGAGTTCGATTTCGAACGTGACGACTTCTTTTTTCTTTTCGTCGAGGAGAGTCGACTGCTCTTGAAGTTTCGTCTCAAGCTCTTTGTTCTGAGCGCGCAGGCGACGCTCAAGTTCAAATGCGGCCGTTTTGACTTCAGCCGTCTGGCGCTTCTGATCTTCCAAAGCTTGGCGTAGGGCAGTGGTCTCGGTCTCGAGTTCACCGCTTAGGCGCTTGCGCTCTTCGAAGGAGGCGGAAACTTCTTTGAGTTCTTCTTGCAAATCAGCCGCGATGGCCTTGGCTTCGGCCGCATGGCGCTTGTGTTCTTCAGCCGTTTGGCGAAGGGCCTTTTCCGCCATCTCGAGTTCCATGATCGCGCGTTGACGATCCACGAGGAAGCGCGATTGGTTCTCCACTTGGGTTTCAAGTTGGGTGAGACGCTCCGTCTTGCGACGAAGCTCTTCGCCCGCAATCGTGAGTTGGGTGTCGAGTTTGAACGAAGACTCTTTTTGCTCTTCAAACGCCTTTTCGAGTTGGGTGATCGTTTTCTTCGTTTCTTTGATCACGGCGACTTGAGCCGCGCGTTCATTCTTGAGGGCCAAGATTTCGGCCGCGAGACGAGATTCGACGGCGCGGAATTTTTCCGTCTCAAGTTCAAATTGCTGATGCGCGCGCATGATCTTGCGTTCAGAGGCCTGCTCAGCGCCCTCGATTTCTGCTTGTTTGGAACGGAGTTGAAGAGAGTAGTCGGTCTCCAGGCGTTTCTGGTCGGCTTCCTTCGCGCGGATTTCGATCATGTGTTCAGTTTTGAGACTCGCCACCTGGCGCTCGGAATCCATTCTCACGTGATGGAGTTCGAGCTGTTGGTTGGCGATCGTCGAACGCAACGAGTTTGCTTGTTCCTGAGCCGCCTGAAGTTGGAGGCGGTAGTCGTGGCACTCTGTGCGGAGGCGGTTGATTTCTTCGGCAAATTCTGAACGGGCGCCGCTTGCGCTCGAAGAACGATCGGTGAGAGCCTTCATGAGCTCCGAGATCTTATTTTCGTTCTCAGCACGCATGAATTTGATCTCGGTAGCCGTCTCGGTCTGCGCTTTGTTGAGATCACGGCGGAGATCTTGAATCGTCCGATTCGCTTCGACGAGTGCTTGAGTTTGCGAGCTGATCTCGGCATTGAGTCGCGCGATCTCTTTGTTTAGCGCCGATTCTTCCGTGCGCAAGCGCTGAATTTCGAGATCTTTATTCCAAGTCTCGTCGCTCATGCGGGCGAGTTTACGATTATAATCTTCTTTTGTGCGCTCATCGGAGAAGCGGCCTTCTTTCGAGCGTTCGTTTTCCTGAGCGATTTTCGCTTCGAGAGCTTTTTGCGCTTTTTCCGCAAGCGAGGCTTGTTCAAAGAGTTTAGCTTCGATCTCGGCGCGGGTGCGCGCAAAAAGCTCGGCTTGATGAGCCAGCGTCGCTTCGTACTTTCCTTCAGTCTTGGCCAACAGTTCTTGTTGAGCCGCGATCGCGGATTGAAGACGCTTTAGGCCCTCTTCACGGATGGCGATTTCTTCTTCCAGAGTTTGGCATTCCGCTTTGAGGGCGGAAACTTGTTTTACGAGGTTTTCCTCGCTTTTCTTACGCTCAAGGAGTTCAGCGTCTTTTTCCTGCGCAAGATCATCGAGTTGGCGCTGCGAGTGTCTAGCGAAGAACTTCATATGATCTTCTTCTTCGCGAAGCTGAGTTTGGAGCTTTTCGATCGCGCGCTTGTCTTCTTCGATTTTCTTTTTCTGCGTGTCGCAGACGTCGGTGAGGCGTGAGATTTCAGACTTCAAGTCGGCTTCGAGATCGCGAAGCTCTTTGATCTCAACGTCTTGGTTGGTGCTGATTTCCGCCGCGGTCGAGAGAGCTTGGTTGAGCACCCGAAGCTTTGAGATTCGGTCAACGAGTGCTGAGTTGCGCTCACGTAAGATGGCAACTTCGTTTGCCGCCATGGAACCAGTCGGGGTGTGGCCCGATGTTTTGCTTGGCGCTTCGCTCTCAGTGTCGAAAGCGGTTTCGAAATCAAGCTTCGAGAACGAAGTAGTCTGTTTGCTCATAGCTTAGTGCCTCTCTTCTGTCTCTTTTTCGGACGGTTCCGAAACGTTCTAAAGAGAGACGCTTACAAACTAGACCGCAAAATCAGGGGCGTTGGGGCATCCCGTTCGCGGTCGGCGGAAGAGTTAAAGCGCGCTCGACTTTCGTGCGTAAAGTTTCGAGGGAGTTTTGGATGCCCGTGATTTCCGTTTCGATGGCAGCCTCGCCACTCGCAAACGGCGGACGGGCTTCGAACGCCGCACTTTGAGTTTTGTGAAGTCGCTGCACCCGCTCACCCGCCATTTTCAATGATGAATAGAGGGAGGCGTGGAAGTAACCAGCTTCGAGGGCCTCGGGCGTCCAACGGGCAAAGAGAGAATTGATCTGAGCCTGAAGCCCCGACCAACGGCCAGAGAAGCTGGCCCATGTTTTCGCGTCGGCAGTCGACGGCACGCCTTTGGTCTCGAGAAGCGAGCGGTAGCGCTGCGTTGTTTCACGAAACTGAGCTTCGAGAGTTTCCAGGACTTGTTTGAGTTCGCCGAGCTCGTCTTGAGCCTGGATGCGGAGTTGCTCGTGATAGGTCGCAAGCTTCTGATCGTAGTCAGCGTCTTTAACGCCGCCGATGAAGTAAGTCTTTTGCGTAAGAACTCGACCATTTCCTTGGCTTAAGATCGACTTATCGCAGGATCCGCACGAAACCGAAATTCGATATTCACCCCGAGGAAACGGCAGTCCGTTTTCCTGACGGAAGGCCGGTGTGCGGGCTAGTCCATTTCGAACGACCGCGGACGCTCGAACCGTCAAACGAAAACGCTCGAGGAGCGTTTCGGGAACACCTTCGATCAAGACGTCCAAAGTCGCGCCGTCAGGTAAGTTCGTTGCCAGATAGAAGTTCGGTGCAAAGAGATCGGCGCGCGACATGGCGATTGCGATGGCCGGTGCGTCGGTGCGGTAAGATTCGCGGACCGCTGCTTGGAGCTCTCGATTTTCTTCTCGGCTTGCGTCTTCTAGATGGGGGATCGAACGTTGAGCAAAGGTCGTCGCGAGGAACGTGACGATCGCCACTCCAGCAATCGCCCCGGTCACGGTCGCCAATCGCAACGATTTAGAAGACGACCAACGACGTGAGAGTTTTTTTAAAGTCGTTTCTTCATAACGGGGGAACGGCTGACGCTCGAGAAACTTGTCCCAAGCCGGTTCGGTAAAAAAGGCAGGCGGGGGGGCAACTGAAGGGAAAGCGTTCGACACCGTCTCCTCAGGAATGGATTCCGAGTTTTTCGGCGCTTGCGCGATCGTTGAGTTGCGTGCTGCTGACGCGATCTCTTCCGAAGTAAAGTCTGCTGAGTGACTAGGCTTGTCGACAAAATCGAGTTCGTTTTCCATCCCGGCGAATAAACCTGCAGGCAGTTCCGCAGGAAGATTTTCGACAGCCGCACCGAATAAAGTGATCTGCTTCAACGGCTCCCAATCCGTCATGCCTTGCCGCCACGCGAGAGTGTTTTGGGCGAGGCAACCTTCCTCGATTTTCTGGAGGACGTCATCTTGGCTGAAGGGGCCTTGATAACGCTCGCCGAGCAAGAGAAACCATTCAGACGCGGTCGTGTTTTCGGAGCCGATTTTCGTGGAAATCATGTTCTTTCAGCTTAGGGCAAGAACCGGCATTCCGAAAGCTGCCTTAAGGCCCCGTAAATTTTCTCCGGACTTTGAGAGGGCTGAAAAACTCGACTCAGAAAGCCCGAGACAAACAAAATCAAAGGATCTATCCTGAGGCAATGACAGCTAGTGATGCAGCATCTAGGCCGAAAATTTCAGAGCAACTCGCGGACGACATCCAAGCCGCCGTCGAGAAAACGTTCTTGCAGATGTTCGCGCTCGAAGTGAAAGCAAGCTTCGAGGCGGTGAACCAAGAGGTTCAGCCATCGGGCGACGTCTCAGGGATCATTAGCTTGATCCAAGGTGAACAGGTTGGATCGCTCATCGTCACGTTCCCGCAAGCCACGCTCTTCAACATTCTGAAGGTTTTCTACAAAAGAGAATTTACAGAAGTCGATCGTGTTGTCGGCATGGCGGTCGGAGAAATTTCAAACATTATCTTCGGAGTCTTTAAGTACCGTGTTGGGCAGAAGGGTTTTTCGTTCAACATGGTTGTTCCGAACGTAGCCGTCGGGTCCTCGCGCGTTTCGGGAACAAATTGGACACTCGTTGGCAAATTCACTTCGCCGCAGGGAGACTTCACGGTCTTGCTTTCGCGCGGCGCTGATCTGAAGTAGGTCTCCTACTTGACCGGGCCTGACCGGGATGTCGCCATCCCGGTTTCGGCAACTCTTCTCCAATAAACTTAGGGAACGTAGCCCAAAGGTCCTTCGACCCAGTAACCTGCGCGTTGGCATTCCCACTGATCCGTTGAGACGAAGTGAGTCGCACCGTTATAGCAGCGAACAACCTGGCGACGAGCTTTGTGCGTCGGATTTTGTTCCGCGTAGCCTAGGATTCCTTCGTTGATAAATCCTTCGCAGTTGTAATCATTCGATGCGAAGTGCGATTGCAAATAGATGTAGCAACGGAAGATCGGCTTCCGCGAGGGACGGTTCTGCGCGAACGTGCGGAACGATCCGAGGTAGTTGTACTGAACTTGGTAACCTTCGTTGATGTTGAGCGTGAGGAGCTGATCGCGACCATTGAAGAAGCGATGGACGTCAACCATACGTTCGATGCCGGGATTGTGGCCGCCACCGTGCCCCCCACCATGATGACCACCGCCGTGACCGCCGCCGTGACCAGGGTAGGGCGGCTGTGGATTCGGCCATCCAGGCTGCCAGCCTTCAGCAGAACCGAGTCCGCCGATCACGCCGTTGGCGTCATCTTCGTACTGCGCCTGGGCCGATGCCGAGAAAACAAGAGTACTAACAACTGCGAGCAAAAGTGCTTTCAACATTTCGTTCCCCTCTGAAAAGAGCCGAATAAAATCGGTGTAAGAATGCGTCTACTTACCTATCCGTAACACCTACTGCTTCACCCTCTATCAACATCGATGCCAAAATTCGTCCTGATAAATGGCACCACTCGCTTTCGTGTTTCGACTTTGGTCGTGTTTCGTTTGCTGGAAATGCTAGCTAGACAGTCAGAGTCGTACGATGAGTTTCCCGAAATTTTTTCCCTTCAACATCCCGATGAAAGCTTCTGGAGCTCGCGCAAGTCCGTCGACGAAGTCTTCTTTATACTTCATGCGACCTTCTTGGATCCATGCCGTCATGTCCTTGTGAAACTGCGGAAGCTGATCTTGAAAGTCGCTGACGATGAAACCGCGCAAAGTCAGTCGTCGCGAGAGGATGTGAAACATAACGTTCGGAAGTTGGTCGGGACCAGAAGGCGGAGCACTTGCGTTGTATTGCGAAACAAGGCCGCAAACAGGGACGCGAGCAAAATTGTTTAGTAAGGGGAGCACGGCTTCCCAAACTTTTCCCCCGACATTTTCGAAGTAGACGTCGATCCCTTTTGGACAAGCTTCTTTCAGCTCAGCGGCAAAGCTTGATGAACGATGATCAAGGGCCACGTCGAATCCAAACTCGTCTTTCAAAGCACGGCACTTCTCAGGTCCTCCCGCGATCCCGATCGCCCTTGCGCCTTTGATCTTCGAGATCTGACCCACGGCCGACCCGACGGGACCCGTTGCGGCAGCAACGACAACCGTTTCGCCCGTTTTCGGTTGGCCGATGGTGAGAAGTCCCGTGTAAGCGGTGAGGCCCGGCATCCCGAGGACACCTAACGAAGTCGAGAGGGGCGCCTGCGATGCATCGAGTTTTTGCAAGCCCTCACCACTGGAGATGGCGTGCGTTTGCCAGCCCGTGAACGCAGAGACGACATCTCCCTGGGTAAACTTAGAATTCTTTGAAGCGATGACTTTCGCAACGGTGCCGCCGCCGAGTTCTTCGCCCACTTTGAAAGGCGGAACATAGGATTTCGTATCGTTCATGCGACCGCGCATGTACGGATCAAGCGAGAGGAAAAGAGTTTGTAACAAGACTTGTCCGTCTTTGACTTCGGGAATTTCACTCTCTTCGAATCGAAAGTTTTGAAGCGTGGGTTCACCTTGCGGACGCGAAGCGAGCACAACTTTTTTGTTCATCATGATGGCTCTCCTTTCTATTTCATTTTCAAAATGACTTTGCCGACGTGGTCGCCCGCTTCGAGGTGACGATGCGCTTCACTGACTTGTTCGAACGGAAAAACGCGCTCAATGATCACGCCGATCTCTCTCCGCGCAAGGAGCGGCCACACGCGCGTGCGGAGTGCGTCTGCGATCCTGGCTTTTTCTTCATGGCTTCGAGGTCGGAGCGTTGAGCCCGTTAGAACCCCGCGTTTTTGCATGAGCGAAAAAATATTAAAGCTCACCTTAGCTCCGCGAAGAGCGGCAATCGTGGCGATTCGTCCGTCAAGCGCTAGGCATTTGATGTTTCGTTCCACGTAATCACCGGCAACCATATCGAGGATCACGTCAACGCCGCGGCCTTCGGTGAGTCGCAAGATTTCGGATTCAAACTCTTGAGTCTTGTAATTGATGGCTTCGGCGCCTAGCTGCGTGCAGGCTTTGCATTTCGCATCGGAGCCGGCCGTCGCGAAGACTCGTGCGCCAAAAGCTCGCGCAAGTTGAATCGCGGTCGTTCCGATCCCGCTGGCGCCACCGTGAACGAGAAAACTTTCGCCGGCTTTCAAATGCGCGATCTCAAAGACGTTCGCCCACACGGTGAAGAAAGTTTCAGGGAGACCAGCGGCTTCCTCAAAGGTGAAATCTCCCGGAATCGGGAGGGCGTGTGAGGCGGGGACTACGCAGTCATCTGCGTAACCTCCGCCGGTAGCAAGTGCACAGACACGGTCGCCTACTTTGAAGTTTGTGTTTCCAGCTAAAGCAATTTCGCGGACGATGCCGGAAACTTCGAGGCCCAGGATCGACGAGGCTCCCGGAGGTGGTGGATACTTTCCCTCCCTTTGCGCAAGATCTGGACGGTTCACGCCGGCGGCAAAGACTTCGATGAGAATTTCGCCAGCTTTGAGAGTTGGTTGCGCGACTTCTTGGATTTGCAAAACTTCGGGGCCGCCGGTTCCGCTCATGGTGACTTGTCGCACGGGTCGCCCTCCTTCAAGAAGCGCGACCTGATGCTACGACACTTGGGATTGAAGGCAAGAAGGCGCGCGTCGTGCTTGTGGCCGATCGAGTTGCGAGTGAACAAAAGGGGCGTGGCACGCCACGTCCCGCGCCCAAAAAATCACATGACGAATCGATACGGCGCACGAACGTCGTGACAGCTCGAGAAGAAGATTCGGTTCTCGACTCGAACTTTCTTTAACTGATCGATGCCGTAGACTTCTTGCGTTTTCAAATCTCCAACGCAGCTAGCGGGTGATGATCCACGGAGACTCGCGCGCCACATGTACGGCACTTTCACGGTAGAGTCCTTCCAGAAACCTCGTTTGTAAAAACGAGCGTTGCTGACGAGATCCGCGTACTCGTGGCAGTGGGCCAAATTGGGTGCCATGCAGTAGTTGGCGGCCAAGCCTTTCTCGACGAGGGCGCGGTTGATGTCTTTCCCGTCTTTATGAACATATGCCAAGACACGTCCGTAATAGTCGCAGCGCTCGCGATCCAGCTCGAGCACGACTTGATCGCCCGCCTGGAGAGCTTTCGCTAAATAGTATTTAGCTTGGTTAGCCCATTTTCCTTGAGAATAGCCTCGATAGTAGGACTCCGGCGTGTCGACGGAAAGTAACCGAACCGCAAAACGTCCTGCGCCGTGCGATCCACGATCTACGTAGACCTCGACGGTGTCTCCATCGCGTGTCGTGACGACTTGAGCAGAAACACGCTTCTGGTTGAAGAATTCGGGCGTGCACTTTGAAACGGCTTTTGCCTCTGTCGCCACGAGAGTCAGCGCGAGCGCTCCTGCGGCGTGGATAAGAGATGGGATTGTCATAGGTCCTCCTTCGGTTCGGGCCTCGCCTCGAACGTCGATTCAAACTGAACCCGAAGACCTCCAACCCTCGTGCCGCAGAAGAAAGGACCATGGCGATTTTTCATTTCCCACGAAGGCGCGGACTTGATGCAGAGCGCATCTCGTGCGTGCAAATTGACCCCATAAAAGAAGACCAAAACGGTGACGTCTTCCGTCGCTGGATCCCGCCGGAGTATTTGGAAATTTGATGACGACTCTAAGGGAATCCATAGGCAAGAATCGTGCGGACATTCAAAGCGAATCCAAAGTGAATTTAAAGTGAATCGAAAGTGAATCGAAAGTGAATCGACGCCTCCCACAATGCTAAACAAAACTCTTTTAAAAGGTGTCGTCGCTCTCGGCGTCATCCATCTTTTTATTTTGGGATCGGGAACTTTTGATTTCAATCTTCGTGATTGGCCGCGACTCCGCATTTTTCGAAACGGGTACCATACCGTGACGGGAGCTGGCGGCAGCTTTGGCTTCTTTTCACCGAACGTCGGGAACCAAGTCATGATTGAATTCGAAGTCGACGGAAGAGAACGCCACCGGCTTCATGAACTCGTTAGC
>SYLX01000187.1 GCA_005808505.1 Bdellovibrionales bacterium
GTGTACGTCTTCGCGATCGAGACCACGAGACGCAAGTTCGCTTCAACGAGCTCGGCTTTTGCGGCGTCGGCTTCGCGCTCACCTTTCCAGATGGCTGTATAAGTGTCGCGGATCCAAGCGAAGTTCATGACCGTCTCTTCGCCCAAACGTTTCAGGCGCGAGTCCGCGTCAACAGCTTGCGTGTAATACTGGCGGAACTTCTGGAAGCTCAAGCCCGTATCCTTCGTCATCTTCTGGAGCTCTTTTTCGTTGCTCTCAACGAGCTTGTAACGAGCACCTAAAACTTCAAGGTCTTTAGAGAAGGTGCGCTCTAGACCTTCGCGATTACGTTTGCGAAGGATCGTCATGCGGTTCACCAAGTTTTTGAACTTGATGACGATGCGGTTGATCGTCTTCCGGTTGAAGTTGATGGATTCAAAGTTCGCCATCACTTCGTTGTTCAATTCCGAGAGACGCTTTTCGGTTTCTTGCTTCACCTTCGGATTCAAACCCTCTTGGCGGAGAACACCGAAAACTTCCTGAGCTTTCGCTTGGTAGTCTTTCACTTGTCCGATGAGCTGGTGAATCTTCTCGATGTATTCCTGTTCGTCGTACTGAGTTTCTTCGTCTTCGAGACCGCGGAAGATCGATTTGATCTTGATGCGGCCTTGATCCAAACGAACACCGAGTTGAATGATCTCATGCGTACCGATCGGCGACATGAGGATCGCTTTCACGATCTCACGCTCCCCTTTTTCGATCCGGCGGGCGATTTCGACTTCGCCTTCACGCGTGAGGAGCGAAACGCTACCCATTTTGCGGAGGTAAAGACGGACGGGGTCGTTTCCTTTAGCGTCGTCCTCATCGGCCTTTTCGTCTTCGTCGGGTTCTTCTTCTTCTTTGTCAGGGTCCGCGAGGAAGGCACCTTGTTCGCCTTCTTCGTCTTTCTTTTGTGCAGAGAGGTCTGTAATGATTACACCGTTGACCTCGAGTGCCTGCATGAAGCTGTCGAGGACGGAAGAATCAACAATCTCCGCAGGGAGAAGATCGTTGATCTCTTCGATCGTCAGAAAGCCTTTGTCCCGAGCAAGCTTTACGAATCGCTGGATCTCTTCTTTGATCAGGCTCTGCTGATCCGCGACTGTCAGCTCTTTCGGTAGGTTAGCCTGCTCGGCCCCAGTTCCGGGTCCTTTATTCAGGCCTTTATTTGGCGTTGTATTCGGCATTCGGTTCATCTCCAAAAACTCGATCGAGAAAGCAAATTACTCACGCGCCCGCGCAAGTCTTACTCACTCACCGGTCTTGTTGGTCCGTCATGGGTCGATCCAATAATCAAATTGGCGGCAAAATAGGCAGATACGCCGATTTCGCATTCACTTTTTGTTCCAAGGTTCCAGGCGTTTAGCCTGTCACCAGTAGCGCCATCCGCAGCGAGCCCAGTCGTGGACTCAGTGGAGCTAAAACGCTGAGCGCGAAGACTTCTCTGGCGGGTCGTTAGCTCTGAGTTATGCATTGAGCATCCGTTCAAGCTCTCCATCTCGCTCGCCTTTTCGAAGTCGCCGTGAGGCTTGCTGGCTTTCGATAACGAGATGCGCCCGTCACGAAACTGCCGCCAACCCTTCATATGAACATGAACCCGTCGCGCAGAACGTCAAGGTTCACGACCATGAATTATTACCTCAAGATTTGAGACTTCAGAGAAGCAGCTAGGTTAGCAGCAACACGTGCAACTTGTCTATAGTCTTGGCAGTTTTCCCCAGGCGCTTTACCCCATGGCGCGCCCAACTTGCCCCGGACTTCGTTCACGCACAAAGCGTTACTCTTCAGCAAGTGGGAGACAAGCCCCACTCCAGAATGCGCAGCGCAACATTAGGCTGAGACTCACGAGTCACGCTTTTTTGCGAGACGATTGCGCTGAAGCTCCATGAACGCCTCGAGTTTTTCGGGACTCACGCCATCTTTCAACTGTGAAGCTAAAGCCTTCGCTTGCTGTTTTAAGTGACGCTGCCGAATAGCGTTGAGGTAATCGGTCATAAGCCGGCGCTCGAAGCCCTCTTGCGCCCCATCTTCCACCGTGACCGTTAACGCAACGGCAATGATCGAAGGATTGTCGACAACCGTTGCGAGCGATGGCGCCAACTCGTGGAAGGCCTGAGGGTTCGCTTGGTACTTTGAAACCGCAAGGTGCAGCAGTCGCTTGATCCCTGGATGCGAAAACAACGGTAAAAGTTCTTCAGGCCCTGCATCTAAGAGATCCACCATCAAATTTTCAAAATGGAGGAGCAGACTTAAAATGAACGCTTCGTCTTTCGGAGCATTCTTCAGAACGATCTTTTCGATTTCGGGCTCAGGCGCCTCTTGCGGAGCTTCATCTTGAGGTGCAGCTGGAGCATTTGCCACTGGCCCCGAGCGAACAGGCTCAGGGCGCGCTGGTTTCGGACCACCAGCAAGGGGTTGAGATTTCTGCGCGATCGCGCGACGAACCCACCCAATCTCAACATCAAGCTGACGCGCAACTTCAAGAAGGTAGAGATCCATCAAGGCGCGGCTCGGAATCTTAGCGAGCGCACCTGCGGCCTCCTCAACGATGCGGACTTTCTCCGAAGGCGAGCCGTGGTAATCAGCCATCCAACGTTTCGTAAGTAGCAGAGTGAAGAGTTCAGGCGCGCGCCCCACTTCTTCGCGCAGCTTATCGGCACCTTGAGCTTTGACGAAATCATCAGGGTCCATCTTATCCGGAAGCGCGAAACCTTTCGGCATCATCCCGGCTTCAAGCAAAATCGGAAGACTGCGCTCAGCCCCGTTGAGGCCGGCTTCGTCACCGTCGAGAAGCATCGTCACGTTGAGCGTGTAGCGCTTCAAGACTTTGGCGTGCTCGGGAGTAAATGCCGTTCCGAGGATCGCGACGACGTTTTTAATTCCAGCCGAGTAAAGCGCAATCGCGTCCATGTAACCTTCGACGACGATCGCGGAATCCTGCGCGCGGATGAATTTTCCCGTTTCGTGAATTCCGTAAAGAACGCGGCTCTTGTTGAACACGGGCGAATCTGAGGAGTTCAAATACTTCGGCAATCCATCAGCTTGAAGCGTGCGACCACCAAAACCAATAACATCTCCGGTGGAGGAGAAGATCGGAAACATCAGGCGGTCGCGAAAGAGATCAAAATGCGAATCGTCTTTTTTGCCGGCTTTCTTGGGCTTCAGTAACCCAAGCGATTCCGCCAGATCGATCGGCACTTTCTTAGATAAAAAATGTTTATAAAGCCCCTGCCATTCTTCAAACGAGACGCCGAGGCGGAACTTTTCAACCGTCTCTTCATTGAGCCCACGCTTTTCAAGATACTTTTTGGCCGCGTGTTCAGGAGGAAGTTGCTTGAGTTGCTGATGGTAAAACACGCCCGCAACTTTGTTGATCTTCAGCAGGAGATCTTTTTGATCGCGCGAGATGCCTTTATTGCGTTCGAACGTTTCTTTTTCGGGAAGCGCAATTGAGGCGCGGCGTGCGAGGAACTCAACGGCTTCAGGAAAGTTCATGCCGTTGAAGGTCTCGAGGAAGTTAAAGACGTTTCCGCCCTTTTTGCAGCCGTAGCAGTAGTAAAGTTGGTTGTCTTCAGAGACGGAGAAGCTAGGGCTTTTATCGCTGTGATCTGGGAATGGGCAGCGGCCCATCAAACGATGGCCGCTCCCCTTGAGCTCGGTGTACTGACCGATGATCTCGACGAGATTGTTCGCTTCACGAACTTTTTCGATGAAATCGGGAGTAAACCGCAAATGCTTGGTTCCTATTACTTAAGCGAGTTTGGACTTAATAATCTCGCTGACGATTTTGTTGTCGGCGGAGCCTGCCGTACGAGCTTGGACTTCTTTCATGACCATGCCCATCTCTTTTACGGTCTTCGCACCTGTCTTAGCGATCGCCTCACCGACGATGACTTCGATCTGCTCGCGCGACATTTGTGCCGGCATGTATTGCTCAAGAAGTTTGAGCTCTTTGGTTTCTGCATCGACGAGATCTTGGCGACCCGCTTGTCCGAACTGCTCGATGGATTCTTTGCGCTGCTTTACAAGTTTTTTGAGGACTGCAAGGCATTCCTCTTCAGGCATCGTATTCGGACGAAGTTCGATCTCGCGGTTTTTGAACGCGCTTTGAACCATGCGGAGAGCGTTGAGCTTCTCCATGTTCTTTTCTTTCATCGCGGTTTTGATGTCGGTGGAAATCTGATCGCGTAAAGACATAGGACTTACCTCGAGTTTAGATGCAGAGTTAAAAAAAGAGCCGGTTGTGACCGGCCCTTTTGAGACTTACTTAGATGCTGAAAGCGGAGCCGACAATTAGTCCTGCTGTTGCTTTTTCATCTTTTTCACAAGGCGCTTACGTGCCGAGATCGACTTCTTTTTCAAACGTACGCTCGGCTTTTCGAAATGCTCGCGCTTTTTTACTTCCGAAAGGATGCCGGACTTTTCACACTGCTTTTTGAAGCGGCGGAATGCCTGCTCGAAGCTCTCGTTGTCACGCAACTTTACCAATGCCAAGAAACTCACCTGCCCTTCGGGTTCAAATGCCGGGTTTGACCCGGTTCATCAAAAGGTTGGGTATAGCAAACCGCCCCACCCTTGCCAAGCTTGACAAACGGTCCTAGCCTCTTTAGATCTTGAACGCACCGCGCAAAACAGGAAAGCCTTAGTGGAAGCTGGTTTCCCTCCTCCCCAACAGTCTGAAGACGAGCGCTTCATGCGCCGAGCTCTTGAGCTCGCCGCAGGAGCCGCCGCCGCCGGAGAAATCCCGGTCGGAGCCGTCGTAGTTTGCGGGGGTGAGATCGTAGCCGAAGCCGGAAATCGAAAAGAGGCCAATCAGGACCCATTGGGTCACGCGGAGATTTTAGCGATCCGGGCCGCTAGCGAGAAACTCGGACGGTGGCGTCTGAGCGGCTGCACACTTTATGTGACTCTCGAGCCCTGCACAATGTGCTCAGGCGCCATCATTCATGCAAGACTTGATCGCGTGGTTTACGGCGCCACCGATCCCAAAGCCGGCGCCGTCCGGTCCCTCTACCAGATCCTGAACGACGAACGACTCAATCACGCACCCGAAGTTTTAAGCGGCGTGCTTGAGGCCGAAACGTCGACTCAACTCAAATTGTTTTTCCGCGAGCTGCGTCAGCGAATCAAGACGTGAAGCACGTGCTCCGACTGACAAAGAACTGTCTAGATATGGTCAAGGTTCTCGGGGCGCGCGTGTTCATTGCTTGAACACGACGGCATTTCATTTCTCTCCTTGCGAGGCTTTGAGAAGGTTCGGAGTCGGCTGCTACAACCAACAGTTGTGGCACCGCGCTCACCCACCAGCACTTCCACAAGGAGGTAGACCCTTGAACCGCTTTCTCGCACTGACACTGACTGCATTTGCATCCTTGACTGCTCTTAGCGCTCACGCAGCAGCTCCGGCTAAAGGCGCTGTGACGTTTGACCGCGTTTACGTTCCGAATGGTTTCGACTCGAACGATCTCGTGCAGATCGTGGGTGAAGGCACGTTCGCCAACGCTTGTTATCGCCCGGCGGAAGTTACCGTTCGCGTTGATCAAGCCGCTAAGAAGATCTTCCTCGGACCAGCAGCTTACAAATACAGCGGCTTCTGTTTACAAGTCGTTCTTCCGTTTGAACGTACAATCGATCTCGGTTTGATTCCCGCTGGTGATTACACGATCGTTGGCGAAGAATCGGCTACCAGCAATAACCGCGATAAAGTTCTCGGCACGATCAAAGTTAAGGAAGCGGTGAAAGAGGAAGCTGATGACTTCCTCTACGCTCCGATCTCGCAAGCCTTCATTCGCCAGAGCGACACGGCTGGAAACGCCGAAATCGTTTTGCAAGGGGACTTCCCGAGCAATTGTATGGTGCTTGAAGATGTGAAGACGTCTTTCCAAGGTAACAACGTGATCGTGGTTCAACCGATCGCGAAGATGGAAGACCGCAACGGCTGCTTGCGCGGACGTTACCCGTTCTCGAAAGTCATCAACGTCGGCGATATCAAAGCGGATCGCTACCTTCTCCACGTTCGCTCGTTGAACGCGAAGGCGATCAACACGTTGATCGATCTGAAATAACGATTGTCGAAAGCGATCGTTTCGTGGAACCCGCAAGCTCAACCCTTGCGGGTTTTTTATTTTTTTAGAATCTATTTTTCAGTAAAAAGTGGTTCGAGAATATCGACTTCGATGAGTTCGATGAAGCGGCCGAAGAACCGGCGACCTTTCAGCTTCAATTTTTGCCCGCGTTTGATGTCCTCGGGGAGTCGATGAACAAACTTTGTTCCGTCAACCGACCAACGCACGCGAAGACGCTTAGGTAAATCAAGTGTGCGCTCGCGACCGCGGCTGAGATAAACGAGTGCCCCATCCGCGTCGATGCGCTCAGCGTAAACTTCGACTTCAGTTTTCGGAAAGAAAAGATCGAGGATCACGCCTGCTAAGCCGAGCGTGATCACATCAAAGAACACGAAAGTCCGCGAGCGGCTTCCGAGCTTAGCCAAGTTTCGTTCTTCCGCCCATGTAGGGCTGAAGCTTCGTCGGCAACTTGATCGAACCGTCGGCTTGTTGATGCTGCTCTAGGAACGGCACCAAAATCCGCGGAGTCGCGATCGCCGTATTGTTGAGTGTGTGGCAATACTTCACCGTGCCGTCGGCATCGCGGTAACGAAGATTCGTTCGACGTGCCTGCCAGTCGTGCAGATTCGAGCAACTGTGGGTTTCGCGGTAGAGATTCTCGCTCGGCACCCAAGTTTCGATATCAAACATTTTATATTTACCGGCACCCATATCGCCCGTGCAGACTTCGACTACGCGGTAGTGGAGTTCGAAGTCTTGAAGGAGTTCTTCCGAAGTTTGCAGAAGCATCTTATGCCACTTCGCACTCTCTTCAGGATCGTTCTTGCAGAGAATGTACTGCTCAACTTTGTTGAACTGATGCACGCGGATCAGACCGCGCACGTCGCGACCAGCACTTCCCGCTTCGCGGCGGAAGCAAGGAGAAACGCCGCCGTACAGAATCGGGAGCTTATCGTCTTGGATCATTTCGCCCGAGTGAAGTGCGTTGACCGGAACTTCCGCCGTACCCGCGAGGTAAATATCGTCTTCGGGCAAGTGGTAAACTTGATCACGTCCCGTCGGGAAGTGACCCGTCCCTACGAATGCGAACTCGCGCGCCATTGCGGGAACCGAGATGAGCGTGAAACCTTTAGATGCCAGTTTATCGAGACCGTAGCGGAGAAGCGACATCTCGAGCAGAACGAGATCGCCTTTAAGCGCGTAGCTGCGTGAGCCGGCAACGGCCGCGATGCGCTCGAGATCCGCCCAACCATGTTGGTTGATGAGATCGACGTGGTCTTTCGGCTTGAACGCGAACTCAGGTTTTTGTCCCCATTTTTTTACTTCGACGTTTCCGGATTCGTCCGGACCAACAGGCGCGTCCGGCGAAGGCGGCATCGGAACAAGGTACAAAAACTCCTGGAGCCGCTTTTCCGCGACCTCAACCGCGGGCTTGAGAGCTTCGATTTCGTTACCGACTTCGCGACCGCGCGCGATGATCGTTTCGCGCTCTTCGGGTTTTGCACCCTTCATCTTTTTCGCGTTGGCGTTTTTCTCTTCGTTGAGTGCTTGGATTTTCTTCTTGAGGCCAACGAGCTCTTGATCGGCACGCAGCAGTTCATCGACGTCGAGTGACACGCGTTTGAGTTTCACGGCTTCTTTTACGACACCGGGATTTTCGCGGATGAACTTCAGATCGAGCATGAAAAGGCCTCCTTGGGGCGAGGCTCGTAAGACATCAAAATGTTTGGGAAAACTCAATTCAAAAATGGAACTGGATCACTTAATTGCGGATGGATTCAGCACTTAGCTAGGGGTTTGAGACTCATTCTTAAGAATCTGGGTTTGCCGTTCCTGTCTCACTAGGTAAATCGCCTCCCTCATCCGCAATTAAGTGACCCAGTTATGGTGACGGCGCGAAACCAAAGACTCACCCCCCAAACCCCTCCTGCCTTGCCAGATCCCGAGGATGCGAGGATGAAGAAGGAATGAAAGCTCTAACTCGACTTTTCATTCTGAAGGCTCTCTTAGTAACTCTCCCCGCTTTTGCGCAGGCGCAGGGCGCGGGTCCGATTCCCGGCCAGAACACAGGCCAAAAGACAGGCCAATGGCAGTCGGTCCGGGCCGGCGGCATGGATTTTTTAATCCGACTGCCTGCGGGATCATCGGAAACAAACGCAAAGCCAAGTTCGTTGATGATGAGCCTCCACGGATGCGCGCAGAAAGCCGAAGATTTGCGCGATCTCGGGAACTGGGAAGGAGCAAGCGATCGACACAACATGATCGTGGTTCTTCCGAAAGTTCCAAATGGAGGCGTGATCTTCGGATGCTGGGATTATTACGGGACTCAGCACGACGGAAAAAATCGCCATACGGGATATCTCATTCAACTTACGGAGTATCTTCTCTCCGCAAAATCCGGTCTGAACATCAACAAAAACCGAGTCTACGTTTCGGGTCTCTCGTCAGGTTCGGGACAAGCGATGTTACTCGGATGCTTCCGCCCTGATCTTTTTGCGGGAATGGGATTAAACGCGGGCCCCGTGATCGGTTCGGAATCAAGTGAACTTCAGCAGCCACGAATTCAAGCCCCCGATGTCGCTCAACTCTGTCGCTCCTTTGCGGGCTCTCATGCGAAAGATCTCAAACGTCAGCTCACGTCCGTCATTATAGGGGATCAAGATTATATCGTTAGCCAAGTCCACATGCATTTGATCGTCGATGCGATGGATGAAGTCTATGATGTCACGAAGTCTGAACCATTCGAGCTTTCGACTCTCGAAGGTGCGAACACGCGCGGCTATGGTGAAGTGCATCAGCTGGCGGATGGAAAGCCTCGTCTTTCGATCATCATCAATGATGGTTTAGGACACGCTTGGCCCTCAGGAAAAGGTGGCGGGAGTCCGCTTCCGTTTTTGCCGCTCGCAACTCAAAAGTACGTGAATCCAAACAGCGTTAACTATCCGATGTATTTGGCGAAGTTCTTTTCCGAAAACAATCCTCGCGACTAAAGCGGGCACGGGCGCTCGCCAGGATGGTGACGCGCTGTAACCGCTTTGGTGACAGGATTTCTTGCCATCCGTTGATGAACCGATTAGGACCCGGCCATGGGTCCGACGGTTTTTGCATATTCAGATCCCCAATCTTTCCTCCGCGATGTCTTGAACCACAAGCAGCGCCATAACCCCCTTTTCTCGATGCGGGCTTGGGCGCGGCAGATGGGCTTTCGCTGCCATTCCTCTTTGGTTCTTCTACTCAACGGAAACCGAAAGATCCGACCCGAACACTTCGATCGATTGAATCGCGGACTCAAGCTCTCTGGAGATGAAGAAACGTACTTCCGTACTCTCGTTCATTTCAGGGCAGCCTCGTCGGAGAAAGAGAAGTCACACTTCGAAGCGAGATTAAAACTCCTCTCACCCGATCGTGAACAAACCCTGTTAGAGACCGAACGCTTTCGCTCAATCGCGGATTGGATCCATATGGCCATCCTCGAGATGACCGAACTAAAAGATTTTGAGCCCAGCGCTTCGTGGATCGCCAAGCGCCTGAAGCGAAAGGTGAAGGACGAAGAAGTCGCATCCGCTATCGATCGACTTTTACAACTAGGTCTTCTTGAGTGGCGCGAAGGATACCTCGTAAAAACAAACGCGAATCTGACCACTCCGCGGGATCGTGCCAGCGAGTGCGTCCGCGAACACCATCGTCAAGTTTTGCGAAACGCGATCGCCGCTATCGATGAGCAGGATGTCACCGAGCGAGTTTTGAACTCTTCGACTCTCACAATCGACGTAAGCCGATTGCCCGAAGCAAAAGAACTCATTCTTAAGTTCCGCGAAGACATGGGAAAGCTCCTTGAAAAGCGAAACGGCGATGAGACTTATCAATTAAGCATTCAACTTTTCAAACTGACCGATTCTGGAGAGCAAAAATGAAAAACTTGGTTTTGCTGTTAGCGATCGTTTCTTTTTGCTCTTTCGTGCGCGCGGATCAAAGTGGGCCTGGCAACGGCACGGATTACGTCAAAGTTCTTTTTGCGGAAGCTCAGTACAATCTGCTGAAGTCTTCGGTCAGTATCAATGATGCTGAACTCGCAGAGCTTCCACTCGCAAAGGAATTAAAGGATTGGTTGTCGCAGATGCAAGGATCTGAAACAAGATTTGCGGTCCTCAAAAGGTATTTGCGCACGATGGAACTTCGGTTTCAGTCTGAACCGTGCACCGATTTCACCAAGCGGCCGGCGAGCATATGCTTTTTCGACGATGAACCGCTGAATCCGTATGTCGTCATTTCACTCGAAGAGAATAAGCTCACGACGCGCGAGCAAGCTGCAGCAATGCTCATCCATGAGGCTGGACATTTCGTTGGTGAAAAAGATCACCTCTTCTTAGATCGTCTGGGTGTGCAGCTAGAGAACGTACTTCGTACGCCGAACGTTCTGATTGCGGAAGCTCAAAGCAAAGAACTCGTGGCAAACCCCTTCGCTGCGAAAGAAGCCTGTGACGCTGGCCAATCCGCGCAAGCAAAAATGCTGAAAGCCCAGGTGTCTGCGCAACTCGTTGAACAATGTCGTGTTCACAATCTCGCCTGCGATCTTGAGAAGATTGAGTTTACAAGCTTTGGCGAAACTCATTTCGAGCCGGGTATCGGAATCGACATGAATGTACGTTGTAGTGTTCGAGGATTGTTGAATCTAAAGCCTTAGTGGGTCCAGTTCTCTCTGGACTCGACAGCAAACGACATCAGCGTGAGGCTAGACGGAGCAGGTGAACAAACTTGTTCAGATATCTCCTTTCGCTTCTCATTTTCCTCATCAGCGTCTTCGTCAGTACGAGTGCTCTCACTCGCGAAGACGATGGCATCAATGAAGCTGAACTTTTCCGCAACAGCCTCCCTGGGTTGAGCTCCAACCAGCCAAATGAACTGAAGCAAAGCCGCGATCAGTTGTTGAAGCTCACCAGGCTCCGTCCAGAAAAAGCGATCTACTGGTTTAATCTTGGTAACGCTTATTTCACTCTGAAAGACTTGAAAGCAGCGTTTCAAGCATACGAACGTGTCGAGAAGCTGGGAAGTCGGCTGAGTCCAGCCGCAACGCTCTACAAAGCAAAAGCTCTCACCGCTCAAAACAATCGCGAAGGGGCGACTGCCGCGCTCAAAAAGCTTTTAGCTTCTAAAGACATCCCGCCAAACATCAGAGACGAAGCAAAAGCTGATCTCGCACGGCTATGTCTGGATAATCAATTCGCTTCGATAGCAGGCGACTCCCGTCTGAAGGCCCTGGAATTTTATCGAGCGGGCAAATACGAAGAAGCTATTCAAATTCTTGAGGCCACAGGTACGAATGATTCCGCGACAGTCTTATTGCGGGAACTTGCACTTCAACAGCTGAATCGCGACCGTCTTGATCGACCTTCGAGGCATTGGCTCTATCTTGAGCCTCTGCTTGGCTACTCAAACAATATTTATCTATCTCCGCAGGATCCGATCGGCTCCGCATTTGTTCGATTAGACATTGGAGCTGGTCTAGCTATTCACTCTAACGAAAAGTCTTCCTGGACCTTTCATTTGTCCGAACGGATGAACGAAACACTTTCGCATGGGGATCTGAAGGCACTCACCGGGAGAATCGTCACAAGCATCCGTACAGAGGAATCGAGCTTTTCTTGGCTCTTGGGGGCTTTTCACGATCATGCGTACTTGGCAAATGAGCCATTTGAATCCGATTTCGGAGCCGAAGCTCGTGCTCGATGGCGAAGTTCGCGGTTCGATCTCTCGATTGATGGAAGCTTCAGTCATCCCTATAGCGGCTTGCGGATCGCGCCCGGTCTGATTCTCGACCAAGTCTATAGTCAGATCTTCGTGGCCTTCGGACGACAACGCCCCGGTGATCTTATAAACTTAGATGGAACTCGACTTCCCCTCGATCACAATTCTCTCACCTACGGGCTGCGAGGATTGTGGACATGGAATTCGCGATATGTCTTAAGTACGCAACTTTCTCACCAAAAGCGAGAGTACTTAGAAGCTGCGCAACCTGATTTGAAGAGTCGAGTTGATAACGAGTTTATGATTTCCCTACGCCTTACACATTTTATGGGGCGAGGGTTCCAGATTTTCGCGGATGGGTCGGCGAGCGTGAATAAGTCGACTTTAAGCGCAGACGATAGTTTCGATAAGAGCTACTCGGCGGCAACAGTTCAAACCGGTTTTGTTTGGGACTTTTTCTATGAGTGAAGCAAGACACAAAAAACCTGACGGCGTGACCGAGGAGCAAGAAGCCATTAATCTCTTGGCTGAAGCCGCTTGTTCAGGTGACCAAAAAGCGTTTGGTCTACTCATCGAAAAAACGCAAGCCCGGCTCTTCAGATTCACGCTTGCTCTTTGCGGCAATCGCCAATTAGCTGAAGATCTTTGCCAAGAAGCTTACCTAAAAGCTTTCTCGCGGCTCTCGACCCTCGAGAATGGGAAGGCCTTTCTCGACTGGCTTTTCCAAATCACAAAAAACCAGTACCTGGATCACGTGCGCTCGAAAGCTTCTCGCACGGTTTCGACTGAAGACGAACCGATTGCCGATGAGTCGACATCTTCAGCCGATTTCGCGGAAGCGCTTGCCGTTCATGAAGCCCTGTCTCAGTTTGAACCAGAAGATCGTTGGTTGCTGCTTCTCGTCGACTTGGAAGAGAGAACCTATAGGGAGGCCGCCGAACAGCTCTCGATCACCGAGGATGCTGTGAGAACCCGGCTTTTCCGCCTGCGAAAAGAGTTTTTGCAGAAATGGAAGAAAGACTGAAACGTTCTTAGTCCGTCGTACGTCTTCTCTATAAGTAATCGCTGAAAGGCGGACCAATGGATCAAAACGAGAAAACAGAGCTGCAGTCAAAAGCCGCGTTTGCCCGTTTGCGAAGTACCGAAATCGAACCGTCGCCTTTTTTCAAACAGCGCGTGTTAGCGAATCTTCCAAAAGAAAAAGCGGGAAGACGCGAACTTTGGTTCTGGCGGGCAACTGCAGCAAGCTCACTCTGTGCTTTTGCAGCGCTTGCTATTGTTCATTTCTCGACTCCGAAAGCATCTCAGTCCCAAGTCTTCTCTAACGAAGCTTACGTAGTACAGCTCGATCTCAGCGGCGAAGGAATGAAGACCGCGCAAGTTGCCGAGATTATCCTTCCTGAGGACGTAAGATTTGTTTCGAAGTCACATCCTGAAATCTCGGAACTCCGCAGTCTGAAACTTCCGGTGAACGTGGCACTGGGTCGGCTCCCGTTTGTAGTAAAATCAGATCGCGCCGGTGTGAAAGATCTTAAAGTTCGCATCCTCGGTGCAGATGGCTATGTTTTGGAAGAACGCACCGTGAATGTTAGTTTCGCAGATAAACGAGCGACATAATTTTATGGGAAAGGATTATTGTATGAAACTTTCCAATCTAATTTTAGTCGCAGTGATGGCGTTCGTATGTCCGTTGGTAGCCTTTGCGCAGACGCTTGTTCCTGCAACAAGTGAGGACATCGATGCATTTGATCGCCAGCTGGCCGAAGCCCGCAAAGAGAACTTCGGCAAACAAGTTTCCGAAGAAGCAAAGAAGCTCAAAGGAACAGAGAAACAAGATCGTAGCGATATGGGGCAATTTGTTAACGACCAACGCCGCAAAGAAGACCAGGGTCGCCCGGACACGACGAAAGCTTCAGATAATCGGAATGAGCGCGCCGGAAACGCCGGTCAAAATGCAGCCGATCGTGCCGGCAATGGGCGCGGAAACTCCGGCAAAGAAGGCCGTGGGCACAATAAGTAAGTCTCAGCGAAGCGCCGAACTTTCAGGCGCTCCGTGCTTCCACTCGATAACAAGTTCGACAAGACTCTCTGATTTCCTTCCACAATTTCTCGAACCTCGTATCAACTGAAGAATCTGAAAAAAATTTCCGGAACTCCGAGAGGATTCGGCCTCGACCTTCGTCTTCCTAACAAGAACGCGAGCACAATGAAGCCGCGATCTGAATAAGGAGGACGTCATGTCACTTCAGATGAAAAAAGAGGCCCGAGATCAGATGGTGCGGAAGTTCTTGATGATCGCTGCAGCGGCGGGCTTTACGGCTTGCGCACCCGCAACGTCTTCGCAGACGAGTGACGGAGCTTCTCGTTATGCTGCAAACCCTCAAAACTTCCGCTTAAGTTTAACGGACGCTCCAAACGAGCAACTCAAATCCGTTTTCGTAAACGTGAAGTACGCGGAAATGCGCGTAAGTGGAAAAGGCAAAGAGGCACGTCTTCGCGTTGCGGAAGGTTTAGGACCCGTCGACCTTCTTACGCTGCAAAACGGCGTCACGCTTCCGATGGCCGATCTCGATTTGCCTGAAGACGTTGTGATCTCGCAAATCCGTCTCGTGCTTGAAACTGACGGCAACTACTTAATTAAAGAAGACGGTAGCCGTTGCGATATGAAAACTCCGAGCGCTCAAAAAACGGGCGTGAAATTCTTGATCAAAGACGGCGTCAAAATCGAAGAAGGCTACAGCTACTCGATCGTTGCCGATTTCGATGCGAAGAAATCAGTCGTTCTTCAAGGTAACGGCGGATGTTTGTTAAAGCCTGTTTTGAAACTGAAATCAGCTTCGCGCGTTGTCATGCCCCCTGATGACGGCGATGGTTCAGGCGATAACGAAATACCGCCAGTAGATCCGACTCCGTCGCCGACGCCGTCACCAACCCCCGCCCCTACTCCGGCACCGGATCCGACTCCGGCTCCAACACCTGCTCCAGATCCGACCCCGGCACCCTCACCGGTTCCTGGATCTGAAGAAGTGATCGCCGATGATGGCGACAGTACTCAAGGTGGAGATGACTCAGGATTTGAAGTGGTTGACGACACCCTCGAACCCCCCGTCGTTGATCCCGCGAATTTGGAGGACTATTTGAATCAATAACTTTCTGATCCGTAAAACAGTTCGCTTCCTGCCTGGCGCCGACTCAATTCATTTTGGGTCGGCGCTTTTCGTTTGTCTCGAAATGAAATCGTAGCGGTCATGTTTCCTGGAAAAATTTAGGGATCGCGTTCCATCTTGAGAAACGGGCTCAAAGGTCCCGTTAAGGATCCGATAAGTTAATTGTGTGCCCAGGCACATTAAACTATCCAAGGATCGCTTGTGAAAAGTGGAACGTCTGTAGAGCAAGCATATCTAAAGGACCGCCCGAGCCTTCGGCTGCACGCGTGGATAATCTTATCCACTTTGCTGATCGCAAGCTTTGCTCAAGCGCAATCCTCCGGCATCACTTATCACGGACGTATTTTAAAACCTGACGGTACACCTCTCGAAGGTCCGACGATCCAGTTCAAAATGCAGATCCGCTCGGGCGGAAACGAAAACTGTTTAATGTACGAGGAGATCCAATCAAAGGATCTTCGCAATGCCGGCGGAGTGTTTTCGATCACTCTCAATGATGGTACGGGCTCGCGCGGAGCGGATGAGTACTCGCCAGGTCTTCGCCTCACGCTCGACAAAGTTTTCCAGAACAAAGGTTCGTTTGCGTCTCTCCCGAACTGCGATAGCGGAGCTGGTTACTCACCCAACAGTGCTGATGGTCGTCGCTTTGTCGTCTTCTTCCGCGAAACTCCCACGGCGGCTTGGGAGAAGATGCCATCGCAAATGATCAACTTTGCTCCTCTTGCCATTGAAGCAAAGCAAGTCGGTGGCTTTACTCCTCAGCATCTCTTGCGCGTTGATGATTCTGCGGCACTTGCTAACACGACTCCTCTCACGACAACGCAATTCAACGACTTGATGGCGTTGATCAACGGTACGAGCACCGTCTACGGTCGCTCGAATCAACTCAATGGTGCAGCGATTCCCGCACTTAGCGCTGGTCAAAGTCTACAGTGGAACGGGACAGCTTGGTCCGCGGCAACGTCCATCACTTCTGAATCGGATCCGACAGTTCAGGCTTTCGCAAAGACGGGTCTTCCGACCTGCGCTGCGGGTGAAGTTCTCCGCTCGAATGGAACCGGATTTGTTTGCGTGACGGACGCAACCGGCGGAACCCCGGCTGACGCGACTACAACTTCAAAAGGTATCGTGCAGGTTGCGGCAACAGGTGGCATTTCCATCTCTGCGGGCGTGATCTCGCTTCCTGATCAAGCCAGCATCACGGCTGGAAACTCATACCCGAAAGTGACGGTCGATGCCAAAGGTCGTGTGACGGCGGGATCTGCACTCGCTGAGGCTGATGTTCCTTCGATCACCAGCTCCTGGAGCGGATCGATCGACGGCTCGAAAATCACCGGGACAATTGGTGGGTCCACAGCAATATCCACATCGGGCGCGATCACAACGGGCGGAGCTGTCAGCGGCCGCACGATCAACGTGTTCGACACCGACACGAATAAAATTTCAATTACGACATCACCTCTTGCAGCTGACTACGCTCTGACGCTTCCGGCGGCATTGCCGTCATCGAGTGGTTACGTCCTTGCGGTTGATACTTCGGGTCAGCTTTCGTGGGTTGCGGCAGCTTCTGGTTCCGTAACGGCGGTGACTGCGGCCGCTCCACTTTCGAGCACAGGTGGAACTTCGCCGCAAATTTCGATCGCGCAATCAAGCGGGACAACGAATGGTTATCTCTCTAGTACCGATTGGACAACGTTCAATAGCAAACTGAGCGCAGTCGGTGGATCGACTCTCAACTCCGGCAATATTTGGGTGGGCAATGCGTCCAACCAAGCGGCGGCCGTAGCGGCAACTGGTGATGTGACGCTGTCAAACGTTGGTGCTTTTGCCGTTACGAAGATCCGCGGTCGCGACGTCGCAACGACAACTCCGGTGACGGGCCAGGTTCTTCGTTACAATGCATCGAACGCCTGGGAAGCCGCGAACTTCTCGGTCGCTGACTTACGCAAGTCAGATGGCACTTCGCAATTTGCTTCGGCAACTTGCACGGCAGGACAAACTCTAAACTGGTCTTCACTCACCGACACATTCACTTGCGTGAGCATCTCGGTCGCTAGCTCGCAAGTTACTGGTCTCGGTACAGCTGCTGCCAAAAACTTTGGTACAGCTGCCGGCAACCTCGTTGAACTCGATGCGGGCGCAAAAATTCCGGCGAGCTTGATCCCTGCTGGTGCAGCTTCGCAGTGGACGACAACGGGTTCCGACATTTATTACAACACGGGCAAAGTGGGTATCGGAACAACGGCTCCGAACCGCACTCTCCAAGTTGGTACCGGTGCAGGCATCGTCCAAGTCGGTGGCGCAAACGGACTTCTTCTTTCGACGGATCCGAACGGCGTTGTGAAGTTGGGATCGAATGCTTATTTCGATCAAACGAGCACCACACGTACGGGCGCAACAAATTCGGGCGGATTTGGTTACGCCTTCGCTGACATGGGTTGGGGCTCGATCCAATTCTTCACGGGCGGTGGCAACACAACAGCTGACGCAGCGATTTCTCCGACAGCGAGAATGATCATCGAGAGCGATGGTGATGTTGGTGTTGGTACGACATCTCCGACCGGAAAATTCAACATCCGCGGACCGAACTCAGGCGCGACTTCAAGCATCTTGCGCTTGGGTGCGGCTGACATTGGTGATTCAATCGCAATCGGTAACGGTACGGGTGTGGCATCTCGCTTCCAGCCAACGATTTCTACTGAAGCCAACAATTCGGCTTACCCTGGCCTTTACATGATTGCGCGCGGGCCTGATTCCGGCGGCGCTTCGGCTGTTCCTTACATGTCATTCGCGGCAGGAACACCGACGGGTGATCTCATCGGCGGTTCACTTGGAACTGTTGCGAACAGACCCTTGTTCCAGTTCTCAAATAACACCGCGCCGGTGGTCACGATCAGTGCTTCGGGTAATCTCGGCGTTGGAACTATATCTCCGACGACCGACATCAGCTTGGGTGGTGACTCGGCCCGTATCATTGGTGTCGAACGTCACTCGACGGCAACGGGCGGTCATCTCACAGTCGTCTCCGGCGGAGCACGCGCTGGCACCACGGATTTGAATGGTGGAGATCTTTTCTTATCAACAGGACCATCAACAGGTAACGGTTCGGCAGGCATTTATTTTAGAACAACAGCGTCAGGCTCTTCGGGAACAGCATCGAATTTTGCGACTAACAAGATGTTCTTAGACGGCAGTGGACGCCTCGGTATCGGCACTCTGAACCCGGGTGCAATGCTCGACGTTAAAGGTGAGATGCGTTTGTCAGGTGCGACAAGCGGTTACACGGGCTTCCGCCCGGCAGCGGCTGCAGGATCAACTGTGTGGCAACTTCCCGCGGTTGACGGAAGTAGCGGACAAGCTCTCGTTACCAATGGCTCCGGAGTTCTGACTTGGCAAACTCCCAGTGGCACGGGCGTATCGACCCTTACGGTGAACGCTCCGATCACCAATGGTGGAACCGCGACGGCTCCGAACTTATCGATCGCGCAAGCGAATGGAACAACGAACGGTTATCTCTCGAGCACGGATTGGACGACGTTCAATAATAAACTCGGTACGACATTAACTGGTGCGAACATCTGGGTTGGTAACTCTTCAAACGTTGCGACGGCCGTTGCACCTTCAGGCGACGTTTCGATGACTAATGCCGGAGCATTTACCGTTACGAGATTGCAAGCTCGCTCAGTGGCTTCGACTCTCCCCGTGACAAGCCAAGTGCTCCGCTACAACACGACAACGACTTCATGGGAACCTCAGTACATCAACTTCGGTGACCTGAAAAAATCCGACGGAACTTCTCAGTTCCCCGGCACACCTTGTACGGCGGCACAGACTCTGACTTGGTCGTCGCTCACGGATACATTTGTTTGCTCGAACATTTCGATCGCGAGCTCGCAGGTCACCGGACTCGGCACTGCAGCTGCCAAAAACTTTGGTACAGCCGCCGGCAATCTCGTTGAGCTCGATGCAGGCGCGAAGATTCCGGCAGGCTTGCTGCCTGCTGGTGCAGCCTCGCAGTGGACGACAACTGGTTCAGATATTTACTACACTGCCGGGAACGTTGGTATTGGGGTGACTTCCCCGACACAGGAGCTTGACGTTGCTGGTGACGTGCAAGTGACCGGCGGATTCAAAGTTGGCTCGCTTGGAAATTTCCCCAAATCCGTCGTTTCCGACAATGATTTGATTTTGCGAATCGACGCAAACAACAACAGCGCAACCGACTACTTCGCAATTCAGAAAGACGCGAGTACGGATCTTCTAAGAATTCTGGAGAACGGGAATGTCGGTATCGGGACATCAACACCGAGTACGAATCTCTCTTTTAGCGGAGAGAGTTCGCAAACGATCGGAATGGAGCGAAGAACGGGCTTCCTCGACGGGCACCCTCTTTACATCAAAGGCAGCGGCACGACTGTAGGCGCGACCGATCGTAACGGCGGTAACGTTTACATCGCATCGGGCGACGCTACGGGTACTGGGACTTCGAACATCTACTTCCAAACTGCTGCTGCGAGCGCTACGGGAACAACGCCGAACGTAGCGGCGACTCGGATGACGATTCTTGGTAACGGTAACGTGGGTATTGGCGTAGCTTCTCCGTCGTACGCCTTGGACGTGAACGGAACAATCGCCATGCCCGCAAACACGTATCTTCGCGCTGGAACGGTTGGCATTCTTCGCTCCGGGGCATCTCAAAACACCGAACTGCGCGCGAACACTTCCCAAGGTATAAGCTTAGTTACAAATGCGTCGACGAACGCTCTTACACTCTCGAGCGCAGGCGACGCAACGTTTGCCGCAAACGCAACCTTTGGTGGCAATATCCAAATGGCGTCGGGCCGACTTTACCACACGAACACATCCTACGGTTTGTCGTTCGACAACGCGGAGAGAGCAACGTTCACATCCGCGAGTGGCGGCCAAATTCTCCATAAGATTGCAAACACTTCCGTAAATACGGCGGGTACGGTTGGCTGGACGTTCCAACTCAACAGCGTGAATGCTGCGCAAATCGAAGCTGTTCAGAATGGCTCGGCTGCTGACGACTCGCTTCTGTTCTACACTCGTGGCTCCAACACGTTGTCCGAGCGGATGCGCATTGCAAGCGATGGAAGCGTAGGCATCGGCACAACATCACCCGGCGCAATGCTCGACGTTAAAGGTGCCATTCGCATGTCCGGCGCAACAAGCGGCTATACAGGGTTCCAACCTGCGGCGGCGGCTGGTTCAACGGTTTGGACATTGCCGACGGCTGACGGTTCAAGTGGCCAAGTTCTCACAACGAATGGTTCGGGCATCCTTTCTTGGTCCACAGCTTCAGCTGGCGGCGTAACTTCGGTTACGGCTTCAGCTCCGCTTTCAAGTTCGGGTGGAGCAACTCCACAAATTTCGATTAGCCAATCAAGCAGTTCGACAAACGGTTATCTCTCGAGCACCGATTGGTCGACTTTCAACAATAAACTTGGCACTACACTCACGGGTGGCTCGATCTGGGTTGGCAACGGATCAAACGTCGCGACGGCCGTTGCGCCTGCAGGCGACGTGACGATGACGAAC
>SYLX01000188.1 GCA_005808505.1 Bdellovibrionales bacterium
AACGCGACGGCAACTCTTCTCGACACGGACGGGTCGATGGGTAAGGCTTACGGCGCGAAAACAACTCCGCACATGTACGTCATCAATCCACAGGGGACTCTCGCTTACGCCGGCGGAATCGATGACAACGATTCCGCTGATCCCGCCGTCATTGCGAAATCGAAGAACTTCGTGCGCGCAGCTCTCACCGATGGTCTTGCCGGCAAGCCCGTCACGGTCGCAACATCCCGCCCCTACGGTTGCTCGGTAAAGTACTGAGGGATCCTAGACGTGCAGCTTGAGGGGCGACTCGAGAGCTGCACGTTCCAGCCTTGCAAGGGAACGTTCCGTCTTGAAACGCTGCTCCTCCTAGCAATTCGTCTGGACGTTTCTCTTGCTAAACGTCTCAGTCTGGTTGTCTCAATCAAATTCCGGTCCCCATTTCTCATTGTGATTTAAACGCCTCGTATTTAACCTATAAGGGCGTGTTCACTGGAACAATTGAGTCGTTCCTTAAAGATACGAGATTAAAATCTCAGGACCATTTTTGAGAGCACAACATCGAAGCCACTTAAAATCGAGACGCTCGTTAGGTCAGAGCGGTTTTGCAATCGGCCAGGCGCTGGTTGCTTGCGCCATTTTTGCAATTGTTTCGGTGGGTGCGCTACAAATTGCGACTTTCTACCGAACGACAGTTTCCAGAGAAAAGCTAACGGACGCCACTCTGCAAACGTTGATGTCCAGCATGCAACGTCTGCGGCAAGAGGATTTCACGGACCTCGTCAATTACTGCGCGGCAAAGAGTGTTCTCGGGACGACATCTCGTGTTGGTGACTGCTTAGAAAACGGCCAAATCCGTTCAACTCCGAGCACCGATGCCGGCGATGTCAAATACGGGCTTTTGCGACCGACCGATGCGCGTGGTGATGATGCGAACGGATCGGTTGTGCGGACGTGCATTGAACTCACTCTCTGCCGCCCACGCGCTGATGGCCGAATCATCGAAGTCCATATGAATCAGTACACACTCCAGCCTGGCGGCAACCCGGCGGCCCCGCGCACGCGCATGTTCCGGAGGTCAAAGTGGTGAGAAACGAACGCGGCATCACCTTGACCGAGCTGCTGGTCGCTGTTGGAATTTCTGCCGGCTTCGTTGCCGCGATGGCCGGCCTTATGAGCATGATGTTCTCCGACTTGAAATTCGGAAACGTCTCGCTTGGCTTTGCGCAAGATCGCACGGTTTTGCAGAAAGTTCTTTTACGTCGTTTGACGATGTCGAACATTCATTCCTTCGCGCTTACGGACTCCGCGGTCGACGGTGATACGCACGCGCGTTCCATCGCGATTTTACCTTCGTTTTGTGCTGATCGTACGTCGGGACCGGAGTGCGCGCAGAGTACGATGCTTCAATTTAACAGCGTTGATCACTCAAACGGAATCCCCGTTGCCGCTTACTGCTGGGACCAAGTGGCTAGCGTGCTCGTTGTCGATGTCAGTGTTGTGAACCTTTTGGCAGCTCCTGGTGATACCCAAGATATCGTTGGCGTTATCGCTCCGCCGATCATGACCTCATGGCGCGTGACGGCCGTCTCGACACTGAACCTTACCGACGTCAACACGGGGGCTCCGCTCTCAGCCCAGTGTCAGTCGAAAATCCCGCGCGAGCCGAGCGGACAAATCGATCAAAATAAATTTCGAAAAATCACGATCATTCCCATCACCCTCAAGGGTAATGCTCCCGTTGCTTCGGCGGCACAGCAAATTCGGTACAACGAAGTCTTCCCGCAACGCGTGACACGCTTAAACTCTTACTCAGCTGGTCTCGTTCGCTCGTCGACCAACTCGCAGCGCATGAACTTCGTGATCTATTCTTGCTCGTTTAGCAATGCCGCTGGCTACGCGTGCGGCAATACGGCGCCGCTTGCCACGATCGAACACATCCGCGGCAACTACATCATCGAGCGCTTTCGCACGAGGATGCCGGCAAAGCCGCAAACGGTTGATTATCAAATCACCGGAGCAGAAATCGAGCGCCGACCGAGCTGCGTACCGCCCAAGTGTGACGCTCTTCCGGTGGTGAACCATACGAACGTTCCCTACCGAACTTCGACGAACGAAACGCCCGAGACTCTCGATGCCAGTCAATTTAGTTTGATCAAGCAAGAAGTCCTCGGCGGCCTCAGTTTGATCCTTGTAGATCGCGACGACAAAGAACAAGTGATTCACTTCTCGTTTGATTGAGAAGCCGCTTTTGGAAAGGACGATGGGATGAAAGTCTCAGCCCACAGTAAATCGTCAGGTCACCGACTCGATCAACGAGGCGGGATGGATCTTTATCTTTCCATCATGCTCATTGGTCTCGTGGGCGCTGCGATGGCAGGGTACCTGCAGTTGATTGGAGCCTTGCAAGAAAGCTCCAGCGCCAACATGCAAAACAAGATCAAGAACGTCGATAACGAGACCGCCATCGAAACCTTCGTGCAAGCCTACCGATGGGCTCAACTCCGTTACATTCAAGGTGTTGCCGGCTGCGGCGGTCAGGTGCCTCGCCCCTTCCTTCTGGCGTTGCGCATGGGCTCGGGATGTCCTGGTACGGTGAGGGTCTTCTCCGCGAGTTCTGGCGCTGCCGATCCCGGCCGCGTCGACAACCTCTACACCTACCTCGGTAACGGCTGTAACATCACGATGAACAACTCGACTTGCGAAAGCGGGAACCTCCCGATTCTCTCGATCGGTGAGTCAGATGCTGCGCAAAAGTTTAATAAGAAATCTTACCGAGTTACGCTTGCGCGCGCTTGGCCGGAACTCAAATCCGCCGAGTTCATCCTGACAGATCGAGGCGACGGCGTTTCGCAAGCGATCCACTTTTTCATGAAGGATTTCTTCGACAACCTTGCGCACTTGGAACCGGATGGGCGAGTCGTCCAAGAAAGTCCAATTCCACTTTCCCGTTGCGTCGGCGCACCTTGGGGTCAGTACCGACTCTTCTACGAAGCCTCGAACGAATGCCGCGAGTTCTCGCAGCTCGGGAGCGGTTCGGGCATGGCGTACTATAAACGTCGTTTCTTCGGCTTTCGTCCTGCAGATGGGTTAATCGTCGACTTGATGAACTTCTCGGCCGCTTCGCCGACTTCTTATATCGTCAATTCAAGCAACGGTACGATTACGGGTTTACCTGCGCCTGTCTTCGTCCCCTATCCGAATCCCGCGGTCGCGATCCAAGCGTTGATCAACGTCGATGATATTACGCTCATCGACGATCAGATCTATTATGTCGCCGGAATGGGCCCTGACGCGGAGATCGGCTACGCGAATCCTAACGGCACGCGTACGCGGATTTGCAACATCGGCGGCACGGCGGGCTGGTCGCAAGCCTACTCCGGAATCGCGGCGCTCGGTTGGAGCGACGCTCTTATTCCAGATGCCGCGAATCCTTTGGATGCCTACAAAAACAATCGTTACGCGACTTTCTTCTTAAAGACAGATTCCGGTGACCTCATCACGACTCACGTCTATCGGACCGGTACGGGACCGTTTTCTTGTTCGACCACGAAAGATCCGATTCTCCAGCAAGTCGAGTATGCGAGAACCCTCGGTTTTGATCGCACGGAAGACGCTAAGCCTTACTTTACTTTCTAAGACTTCATCCGGAGGTTCGGACGACCGTTCCGAACTTCGGATTCGATGTAAGCTCCTCTCCTCTTAATTTGGATTCTACGTAGCCAGAAGGGTGGTTCCCGTCTTGCAATCTCGGCAAGCGCGAAACTCTTATCCCGCCTGGAGACCGAATCATGAAATTCGTTAGCTTTGTTCTGATTGTCTTATCCGTCTGGTTCAGCAGCGAACGCGCCGAAGCCCGTGCCTGCCTCACGAGCCTCAATCCTGGAGGGAGTGAGGGGGCAACGCTCAACTACACGCCTCACGGGATGATGGGAGTTGACGGCGCGCTTTTGAAATCAGGAAGCCTCAGCTGCCAAGAACTCGACGCCTGGAAGATGGGATTAAAGGCCGCAACTTACACCTTCAACATCGCAAGTCTTGGTCTGGCTTGCACAGCCGTGGGCGCGCCTGTTTCCGTCGGAATGTTTGGCGTCGGCTTCGTCTTGTACACGGCAGAATTAGTCGTCGACAGTTTACCTTGTGACGATGGACAAACGGAAAAGAACGAGCAGCTCATTCGCCAAGAGGTATGCGCAGCTCTCGAAGCTCAAGGCATCGTGTGTGATCCTCATCTGCTCCAGCGTCGGTGAGGAACACTCCACTTTTGTCATCGGGTCGAGTCGCGTTGCGCGCGCCTTCGCGAGTTTCTAGAATGATTTCTAGATCCCTCTTTCACGAAGGCGCAGCAATGAATTTCGCTCGTACGATTTTCTTAATTGTTTTACCGGTTATCGCTTCAACTGGATGCTCCGTCATGGAAGTAAAACCTTCCGTTCAGGTGGAACACCTTTCCGGCGGGCGAATCAACTCCGATTTGTCTGGTGCCGGTTACCCGACGATTTCGAAAATTCCGGGTCTGCAATTGCAAACGACGGCCGGTTCAAATCGAGTTCAGGCCGGTATGGATCTTAGTTATCGTTACATCCACACGGGCGACGAAGCGAGTGCGGCCAACAACGATAATCCTAACAACATCAGACTTGGCGTTTTCTCCTACGGCCCGATCTTGCGTATTTATCCCTACGATGGTGACTTCATTCGCTGGGATTTACACGCTGGATACGGCTTATCGTTTGCGGGTTTGAACGGAAAAAAAGACGGCGCGGACGTCAATATCGCAAACGCTGTCGGCCAGCAACTGTACTACGGGACTGGTATCTCTTTCGGATACCAAAACTTCTATGTTGGATTCGATCTCGGTCATCGTGAGGGCCGCTACATCGGAGGCCGCACGAGCAACGGTATCAGCGACCGCCTCCAGACGGAAGGCACTTACATGGGCCTTACGTTCACGTTCACCACGCGTCCCGTTAGCACGCGCGTCTCGGAGAATCGCGAACGGACAAACGGAAAGCCTGCGCCATCACGCGTGCGCAAGAACGGTCCTCCGGCGCCCAAGGGGCCTGATTTCGTGAAGCCAAAACCACCGGCTGAACCGTCAGCGCCGCCGGCGGCTCCCGAAGCTCCTGCGGATACGGGACCTGAAGACGTTCCGCTTTAATTTACCTATTCGATATTCTTGAGAATAGCTTCGGCATGATCGCGATTGTTCGGTTGCCGAAGCTGAGCCATCTTCAGAAGAATTTCTTTCGCTTCTCTTCGCAGAACTTCTTTATTCACTTCTTTTGACGACAAGCTTGCGAGAACGGCTGAAGCTTTGTTGCGATCAGTTGTCTCGGGGAAGTTGAGAGCTTCGATAAAGGTCTCAACGGGCAGGTCTACATCTGGATGCCTGAAAGCGAGATCCGAAAGAACTCGCAACACGTTGTTTCTCACGTAGCCTGACGGATCCTTGATCGAAGGGAGAAGCGCTCTGATCACGGCCTTTGAATCTTTTAGATGTGCGAGAAGGTAGGCGGCGTCTCCTCGGGCTTCGTCGTTCTTCTCGTCTTGCAGGATGAGTTGAAGCTGTTTTTGATTTTTCCTCGCGGCTTCATTCAGACGCGGAAGATAATCTTTAAGTTGCGGATGATCGAAGCCTGCAAGGCAGTGCCATGCGGGGCACTTCTCGATAGTCTTGATCTCGCCTTTCTGCAAAAGAGACATTCCTAGTTCAGCGTATTTGCGCCAGAGAGCCAGGATGCCATCTGGATCTTTCAGAGTTTTCGAAGGTCTCGCGTGGAAAGGCATACGACGCTTTTGGTCTTCGGGTTCCACCACATCGATCGTGAGATACTTAGCTGGTGGATCGAAGTACTGAATGAGCGAGAGCTTTACGAAAGCGAACCGGTAACGATCCCGCAGTGAGGCTTCGATCTCTTTACTTAGTTCCACGTAGCGATCGAGGTCGGTTGGGTAAGCGTGTCCGAGCGCATCCAGTTTCTTGCCGTATTCTGCTTCGAGTGACTGTGCGGAAACTCTCTCACTCCCGAAAGTATCGACAGCGGCAAGCGACGCTTCAACCTTCGGTGCGGTGGCGCACGACATAAGAAGTAAAGATATGAAAGCGAGCGCGGTTTTCATTTTCCTCTTCTCGTTTGAAATTTGGTGATCTTCAGTTTCCATCGACTGGATTTGCGGGCAGAAGAGTCCAATTTGTTTTCAACTCTTTCCCCATTTTCGGAGTGAAGAGTTGAAGTTCTGAATTTTTCAGTCCACGGTAGAGTCGCATAGAGATCGAATACTGGATTGCGATCGGTCGTGTCACCTCATAATCTCATTGAGAAATCGGAATGGACCAACTTGCACTAGCTCACGCCTTTTCTTGTTTATTCATGACGGGATTGATCTGGCTCGTACAGATCGTCCACTACCCTGCTTTTGCATATACAGACGAAGCTCGTTTCACGGTGTTTCACGGCTTTCATTCGCGCCGGATCACGTGGATTGTCTTCCCCGTCATGACATTCGAACTCATCACCGCAGGAGTTCTGTTCTTCCAGCATCGCGATTTATTTTGGACTTTGAACGGCGCAGGAGTTGCGCTTCTATGGGCGTCGACAGCTTTCTTAAGCGTGCCGCTGCACAATCAACTAGCTTTGGGAACTTCCGCCAAAGTGATTGAGAAACTCGTCCGCACGAATTGGCCACGGACGCTTCTTTGGTCTGCGCGTGCGGTCGCTCTCTATTGGATTTTGACTAAAACGCAAATTTGATGATGAACCGCGTGTCGCTCAACGAACCGTTCGAGTAATCAATCTCATAGAGGGTACCGGTGTTCGTGCTCTCAACAGCCGAAAGGCCCATCGAGTGGAAAAGTATTTCGGCGTGAAGGACATCTGAAAACGCGTAGCCGAGACCGAATTGCGCACCGGCACCGCCGCGGATTTTAAAGTAAGTCGAGGTAGGAATCGATTCGTCGTCAAAATTTGGAAACGAAAAATTAAAGCCGAAGGGAATGTAAAAACGCTCCCACTGATATACGAGATTTGCGTAGAGAAGAGTCGAACGGAATTTAGGTTTGTCGTTGTACGTAGTCCTGATCGTGTCGTTTTTTGTCTTCAACTTACTTTCTTTGATGCCACGTTGGCTTTCGATCGCGATGCCGACCTGATAACCCCACGCATGCGGAGCTTGGCTGCGGATTTCTGCCGTTAATCCGAAGACGTTCTCGGTCGTAAACTCGATTTCGGCGCTTTCGCGAACGGAACCCACGGTGTAAGTGGCGTCATCAAATTGAGCGGTTGCCCCCGTTGTCGCAAAAGCTCCCAGCAAAAAGCGGTGTCGCCGACGAAAGGCAGGCACTCGCTCTTCTTTTTCTTCTTGCACGGCAGGCTCAACGACAATGGCTGGCGCTGGCGGCGCCTCAATCGGAGGTTCAACAACGATGATGTGCGGAGCTTCAGGACTCATAGGCTCAGCAGGAGTCGCATTGCCGGCGGGGCTTTTGGGTTCTACGTAGGCAGGCGTACTCTCTTGCGCTTGGACCGAAGCGCAAACTTGAGTCACGACGAGAGTCGTAAAGATGAGCGATAAGATTTGGTTCTTCATCATGCTTCCCTCGCCTCTTCCTACTGGGTCACTTTTACATCGACATCGCGAGCATCGGAGCGGCCTAGATCATCAACGACGCGGACGACGTAGCGACCGGGCTTGGGTTTCCAAAGAAGTGGTTTCTGTGGATCAGTCTTTCCCAAGTACTCGGAGCCAACAAACCAATGCAGGCTTCGCGCATCGCCATCGGCCACCGCCGCGAGCGGCACGATTTCTTGAGGAGTTTCACTCTCGCCCGAGCGATAGGTGTAGACGACCTCTTTGCGGGGCGAAACGATGTTCGGCGCAAGACCCGTAATTTGCGTATCGGACTTTCGGCACTCAGGCTCGAAAGCGGGCGGCGTCTTGCGGGGAATTCCCGCGACCCGGAAGATTTGGAGCAAGTCGCTCGGCCAAACTTCGAAGATCTCTTTTCGCATCTCGCCTCGACTGAGCTCACAGCCGCGCAGGCCCGAACGCGTGGATATCAAAACTTCCCGATGAATCTCGCAAGATGAGATCGGTGATTTACCGGGGATGAACCATGCTTCACCTTCGTTACGGCAATTTTTGCCAGGCAAATGGCCCGAGAGTGCGCAAACTTTCACTTTTTTTACGTTGAGATCAACGCGCGATAACCACTTCGGCTCACCTTGCGCGCGGCTGCGGAGTCCATCCACGATAGAGAAAAAGAGCGGCGCCGCAAGCTCGCGACCGATGAGTGCCGGATTGCCCTCACCTTCAAAGTTCCCCAGCCATACCGAGATGACGAATCGGCCCGCAACTCCCGTTGTCCACGCATCGCGGAAGCCGTGCGATGTCCCCGTCTTCCAAGCTATGGGTACCGTGTTCTTGATCCAACTTTCCGTGTACTTCTGATCGTTCCGGAGATTCTTGCGAAGCATGTCCAGAGTTAAAAACGAAGCTTCCGGTGAGAGAAGGCGAGCCGTCGTGCGGAGAGGGTCGGTCTTCAAGTAACGAAGAGGCTTAAGCTCCCCTTTGTTCGCGAGCATCGCGTAAAGGGATGAGAGTTCCTCCATCGTGACTTCCGCTCCGCCAAGACTCATCGCAAGACCGTAGTATGTGGGCTCACGCAGTTTCTTGATCCCACTTGATTTTAAAAAGTCGTAGAAGCTCGGCGATTTTAGAAGTGATGTGAGAAAGACCGCCGGAACGTTCCGACTGTGAATCAAAGCATCGGTGGCAGAGAGCGGCCCGGAGAAAGTCTTGTCGAAGTTCTCGGGATCAAATCCACCAAAGCTCATGGGCGTGTCTTTGAGAAGCGTCATCGGATGAATCAGCCCTTGATCCATCGCGAGGGCAAACGTGAATGGCTTAAGCGAAGATCCTGGTGAACGCTTCCCAAGCACACCGTTTACTTGGCCTTGGATCTTCTTGTCGAAAAAGTCAGCTGATCCCACTAACGCCAAAACTTCCATCGTTTCGGAGTCGAGAACGAGGACAGACGCGTTGTTGATCCCGAGGCGCTTCTGCCCGTTCACGTACGCTGAAACTTTTCTTTCGACGAGAGTTTGGATCTCGAGGTCGAGCGTTGTTTCAAGTTTTCCGTTTTGACGGAAGTCTCCGCTAACTCGGCGTTCGAGCACTAGGTTGGAAAAATGGGGAGCTGCAAATGGAAGTCCGCTCAAGCGTTTGCTTGCGAGCGGCAGATCCATCTCAAGGTTTATGTTACGGTCTTCCGGATGTTGCTCTAGCCAGGCTTTTTGCAAACTCGCGCGCGCTTCTTTCGATCGCAAACTCGCTTGGCTCGATCCAAGAAACGACCTTGCGTTCGGGTTTTGGGGAATCACGGTGAGACTCAAAACTTCCGCCGTCGTCAGAAGCTTTGGCGATTTGCCAAAGTAGATAAAGCTCGCGGCGCCGATTCCCTCGACGTTTGCGCCGTAGGGAAGAAGGTTCAAGTAAGCTTCGAGAATTTCATTCTTCGAGTGGAAGAGCTCGAGATGCAGCGCTCGGCCGATTTGCGCGATCTTTCCCCCAATCGTCTTCGAGCCGCGCGTGGACGTCATGCGTGCCAGCTGCATTGTGATCGTGGAACCACCCATCCTACGATCACCTGAATAGGTCTCAACCGCCGCCTTCACTAGCGACCAGGGATTGATGCCCGGATGAAAGTAGAACCAACGATCTTCTTGGAGCAGCACGGCTTCCTTAACCGAAGGCGGAATTTCATCAAGAGGTGTAAAGACTCGGTACTTTTCATCTCCGGAGAGCGTGAATCGAAGAAGCTTTCCGTCACGCGCAAGGACTTGGCGCGAGTAACTATACGCCTCAAGAATCGGACCCTGCCAAAAACGCGCGACGAACCAAGCACTCACTAGGAGCGCTAGAGCCGCCGCGAATTTGGGCCAACGTCCTCGATTCTTCAAGGTGCCTCGACTTTGAATGATGATCCAACACCACGATACTGGACATCGCGGTCGTACATGGATTCCGCAAACGCCGGAGGCACAACGAATGTCCCCTGCGAGACGGCTTTTGCGCGATAGACGTATTCCGTGATGTCCTTTGTCGCCGTTGCGTAGATGATCATTCGATCTTCGCGACGATCGACGTAGTCCGTTTGCAATGCTGCGACCACCGAAGCGATCGTGCGTGACGCTTCTTCCGCAAAAGCTTTCGGCAAGAACATCTTCAGGAACGGATAAGCAGCACCTTCGGAACCTTCTTCAGGATTTTCGAAGTCTTGTGAATCATAGGGAGGCGGCATCTCGCCTTCTTGGCCTTCTTCTTCGTAATAATGGCGGCGCTGTCTTTCGGGAAGATCTCCGTGATGAACCTCTTCGCTCTCCGAAGCAACTTCCACCGGCTCGAGAATCGGCTCAAGACCGCTCGGCAGAAGATCGACGATGACGATGTTGCTAATGCGATCGTCCCCGTGACTCCGCACGCGGAGACGGACTTTTACTTCATCGCCCATCTTTGCGCTCGTGATTGTCTTCCCGTTTGCATCGAGATATTCACGCGTAACTTCCAATTTCTTTTGGATCACGTCCTTGGGCATTTCGGTATCAAAGCCGGCCTGAGTTTGAACATAGTAGAAAGGCAAGTTCTCAGGAACCCCGTAGCGAATCTTCTGTGCGAGATCCGAGAACTCAACTGTCGGCATGAGCGAGTTCGAAGGGAGAGGCAGAACTTTCGCAACACCCTTCGCCTGAAGCTCTTCGATTTTCATCTGCGCGAAGTTCTCAGGCTTGGTGGCTGAACTTACCAAGGCATCGAGCGCCAAGAGCGAGAACGCAGCCGAGTGCGTGTTGTAAGATCCACGCGAAAGCGGCGCAAACGCTGACTTCATGCCTTTGTCGTTCGCAAGCTCTTTGATCAGCTCGGGAAAGTGACGAGCTCCGAGATAGATCAAAGCCGTATCACGCTGGAAGCCATCGTAGAAGTAGTCATAGTTCGGGCGCGTGTTCTGCCCGACTTTGAGTTTCGAGAAGATGGCACGGGCCTCATCATCCTTCTTGATGATTTTGTAAGTCGCCGCGAGCCAGCCGGCCGCTAAATCCTGCGTCCACTTATCTTTGTGATTTGTCGCAAGAGCCTTGTGGAGGAAAGAGAGATCGTTCCCCGGTACACGTCCGCTCCGCGCTCTTAAGTAAAGTGCGTAAGCAAACATACGGGCTTGTTCGATGCGACCCGTTTCTCGTACATTCTGCGACTCAAGGTATGAGAGCGCTCGATCTAAGACGTCTTCAGGAACATTGAACCCACGCTCTTTTGCTTCAACCAAGAGATGAGTCACGTAAAGAGTTGCGGGAGCATGCGTGCCTCCGCTTGGATCGTACATGGCAAAGCTTCCGTCGCTGAGCTGTCGAGTTCGCAGCGTCGAAAGAGTCGAGTTGAAGAATTCGTTTGCCTTCTTCGCGTCGATCTTGAACTCACTGCGATTCTTCAGCAAAACAAACGGGAACGTTTTGCTCGTGAGCTGCTCGGAGCAACCGTAGGGATAAGCATCCAAGAAACCGCGAAGTCCATCACCCATCACTAGCGGCAGAGGCGAAACACCTGCCGTCTGCTTTCGGAACTCAGGCAAAAGCTTACGCGCTACGGGAATTTCGAAGCTCGCTTTCTCGGCCATGCCGCCAGTTATCGATGTCATATAAGGAACCGCCGGACGAATACTCGTCTCAACGGATGCTTTGGCGGATTTTGCACCCGCACTTCCACTGCCAGAGGCGCGGAACCGAATAGGCTGCGAGCCAAGCTTATTGCGAGCGCGCAGTCGGAAGCTCGCTGAACCTTCGCGCCCCTCGGGGATTGCGAGTGTTTTCATGGGCTCTCCGACGACTTCGAAGGCATCAGCGGTTAGCTCCAACTTCACTTGGGCTTTCTCTCCGGTGCCTTCTGCTTGGTTCGAGAGACCTACCCCGACTTCAAACTCATCACCAGGAACTACGAACGTTGGGATATTCGACGTGATGATGAAATCACCCCGTGAGAGCACACCTTGCTCAGCAGAACCGAAGGCAGGACCGTTACTAGCCACGGCCATCACTTTGATGTTGCCGTTGAAGTAATCGGGGACTTCGTAGGTGAACTCTTTTAGCTCGCTTCCCGCTTCGATGACACCTGACCAGAACGCGACCGGTTTGTCGGTTTTGCGTTTGAAGGGATTCAGGTTCTTGGCAAGCGCTCCGCCATCCTCGTCACCACCGGGTGCCGCGAGACTCTGCACGACGGAATACTCCGGTAGCAAGAGATCCAAAAGCTGGAACGTCTTCACTTGAAGGGCACGACGTTGGAAGAAGTAAGTCAGCGGGTCAGGAAGCTTATACTTCGCAACCTGCAAGATGCCCTCGTCAACTCCGTACAAAATGAGTTTTGTGCGTTTCGAAGCTGAGTAGGAAACTTTGAGCTTCTCCCCTGGCTTCACGATTGCTGGCGCATCGAGCTTCAAAGCGATCTTGTGATCATCGAGTGAAATTGAAAACGGCATGACCGCGTACGAAAGCGGGCTCATGAAGATTTCTTTTGAATCGATCGCGCGCAAGAAGGTTACATTGACGTAAGCGTTCCCTTCCAAACCATCCGGAATTTTGATTCGTTCAACCGTCGATGTAGTCGATGTTTTGAACCATTTAACCGCGTAGACTTTATCGCGTTCGATCGTGATGAGTCCAGCACCCGTGTAAGGAGCTTTGATCTGCATCTCGATCTCTTCACCAGATCCGTAGTCTTGCTTGTTCAGCGTGACTTGAAGTTCCGCGTTCTTTTCGAGCGAGCGCGAAAGGTTTGCCGATCCCGCGACCGAGAACGCAACTCGATTTAACTCAAGGCCGTCTTTATCTTTGATGACGGCAACGAAATCGCCGGGTTCATTGGTAGGAATTTTAAAGCTAGCGCCTTTATCTTTAAGTTCAAAAGGCTTCGGTTCTCTCGCCAACTCTTTCAAGACGGATTGGTAGCGATACGTGCCGTCCGGTTGTTGCATGAGAGCCGAAACGTAACGTCGCTCAACCAAGACAAGTTGGAGTCCAGGAGCTGCGACTTTTTTGAGCTCCGGATCGACGGCGATGACTTCGATGGAGCGATCGCTTCCTTTTGCGAGGTAATTGAGTGCTCCACCCGTCTTGATACCGACGAGGTACGGTCGCGCTGAAACGAGCGTGGAAGTACTTGCTGAAACGGCTCGACCACCATTGGCCTCGTAGCCTTCAACATCGAGACGGAGTAGATACATCCCGGTCGCAAAGCGCGAGAGATCAAGATCAAACTCAGCTTCTCCTGCTTCGTTCGTCGTTGTCGGCTGGAGAGTCTCGGAGAAGGACTTCTCATCTCCTCTTAAAACCGAGAAGTCGAAATCTTTGTACGCCTTAAATGACGGACGAGTCGGATTCAGAACGAGTTCAGCTTTGACTCGGCGATTTTCCGCAGGCGTTCCGAACAGGTTTTTGAGCGAGACTTGACCCTTGATTCCATTCGGCGAAATCCACCCTTGGGGTTTCGCTCCTGAAAGGCTTGCGCTGATGCGGAGACGATCGGGCATGAATTCTTCCACCCGCACCGAGAGCGAACCGATCTGCATCGTCGTCTTATCGTTTTTAGTGATGAAGACTTGGATGTTGTAAACGCCTGTCGCCCACGTATCTTGCGTGGGGAACGAGAGCGAATGAAGATCGTTTGAGCCGACTTCGATTTTCTCGCGCACGACTTCTGTTCCGCGCGCATCGGTCACGGCCCACGAAACGGGAAGATTGTTGAAGTTGGTCTTCCAGTTGCGCGACCGAACCATAAGCCCCATGTTGACCGTGTCACCTGGGCGATAGATTCCGCGATCGGAGAAGAGGTA
>SYLX01000189.1 GCA_005808505.1 Bdellovibrionales bacterium
CTTTCGGCTTTGCAACTTCCGGCGCGGTCAACTCGAGCGCGAAATTGATCTCAGGACCTTTTTCGGCGTTGAGCTTAAGATCGATGGCGGGCGCCGTCTTTTCGGCTAAGTCCGAGAAATCAAATTCAGTAACAGTTTTATCTGCAGGAGCTTCTTCAACTTTAGCGTCGGCGACTGCAGGCTTCTCCACTTTCGGAGCGGAGGGCGGAACCACAGGCTTAGGCTGCTCGGACTTTACTTCAACCGGAGCGGAAGGAGGCGGCGGTGCTTTAGGTGCGGCCGCAGGCATCGGCGGAGCTGGAGTCGGAGCAACAACCGTCGTTGTTGTTGCAGTAGCTTTCGGCTTCGGCGGTCCGATGAAGAACTCAACTTTATAGTCGCCGATTTGGATCGTGTCGCCCGACTCAAGTGCCGAATCGAGAACTTGTTGGCCGTTGCGGAACGTACCCGATGCAGAACCAAGATCGCTGACAAAGTAAGCGCCACCACGCTCTTCGATAGATGCGTGAATGAAGGAGACACTCTCCCCTTCTAGGGCTACTTGCACGTCACCGGGCTGACCGATCACGATTTGCGCGTCGAGAAACTGCTTCACTCCGAGCAGCTGGTCACCTTTATAGATTCGAAGTACGACCGGCTTTTTCAATTGCCATTTCCTTTGCCGCTGCCACGACCGATGTCCTCAGATGTTTTGCGCATCTCAGGAATGAAGTTCTCACGCAATTTGATGAGGCGGTTGAAGTTGGCGTTGCGCTGTTGGAGAAGATAGAAGAGTTCAGGCTTTTGCGCCTGACCTTCGATCAATTGGTCTTCGAAGTTGATCGAGGTGCGCTTCGAGCCACCGCTCGCGCCGCCTTTTTGGGCCCCGCCGGAAGTGGCTGCAGCCCCGCCGGACGCTCCACCTGCAGTTGCTGCTGCGCCTGAACTCTCTTCCGACTGCGCGTGCGCGTTCGAAGAAAGACAAACGACAACCGCAAGCGCAGTGAGCGCTGACGATGTAAACGATCCGAATTTAACTAGGACGCTTAACAAGTTGCGGGTCATTTTTCTGAACCTTGGTGCGGTGCTCATTTCATTTTAGCTCAGACTTCGCTTTTTTTTCCAAAGCATTCGCGCGATTCAGGACGTCTTTCCTCTCGGTCTCGATGAACTTGAGCTTGTAGACGAGATCTAGACCGTCTTTAGGCTTGCCCATGAAGTCGATTAAGAGGATCGCGTAGTTCAAAAGCGCGGAGACGTCTCGCGAATTGGCTTTCAAAATTTCTTCGTAGATGCGTTTAGCACCTTCGAAATCTTTTTTATGTCGGAGCGCAAGCGCAAGGTTCGTGGCGATCGCTTGGTTCGCGCGATTCTGGCGGTAACTCTGATCCAACAACGACGCGGCCTTTACGAAGTCGCCATTGCGAACGTAAAGCGAACCTAAGTTCCCGAGGGCTTCGGTATGACGATCGTCGAGTTGCAGCGCCTTCTTGAACTGACCCATCGCGAGGACGTGCTCACCTTCTTCAAGGAGAGCGACGCCGAGGTTGTTATGAAGAGCCGCATTCTGCGGGTTCTTCTCCAAAGCTCGACTCAAGAGAAGTTTCGCTGCACCGATCTTGCCACGACGAAGGTGAATCATCGCGAGCGCATTGAGAGCCGTCGGGTCATCAGGATTCGTTCCCAATAGTTTCGCGGCTTCTTCGTTCACCGCTTGGGCTTGTCCCGCACGAAGAGCTACTGACATCGGCTTGTAACGACCATCGATGGAATTTGACTTTGTCTGAAGCTCGCTCACCGTCTCTTTCGTCGGCGCCGTCTTCGATTCCGGGACGATCGGCTTTTGTTCGACTTCGTCATCCAGAGAGTCGCCGCCCGCTGCGACCGTTGCCGAACCTTCAGGCGCTTTCTTTGACGAAGAACAAGACGCGAGAAGACCGAGCGTCAAGCTTGCGATGAACAAGCCTTTCGACATCATTCTAAATGTATTTAGCTCAAACGATTTCACAGTCCCATCCAATCAGCCGCACGCGCATCCGCCGCGACTTCTCCAGCATCGACAACGCTCGTGTCATGAGCCGCAAGTCCCGAGATCGCGACTTGAGTCCAGGTGCTGTAGGCCTCTAGCTCGTGAGATTTATCGACCGCTGACTTATAGGAGTTCTTTGCTTCAGCTTTGAACTTGTTGATCTCGCGTTGGAGCAACCCTTTGTACTGGTTTGCTTCCTCTGGATTCAGACCGTTTGGCGGTTGAACCTTCTCGAAGACCCGCGCGATTGAATCGAACATCTTACCCGTCGAAGCCAAAGCCGCGATGATGTAAGGTCCGTGGTCGAAACGGATGACGTCTTTCATCTCGTTGATGTAGCGCTCGCGCAGGGCCTGAACTTGCTTAGCCGCATTCGCCTGCGTTTTGTCGCTCGTACCGAAACGAACGGCCGCCAGTTCTTTCAGAACATCTTGCGCCATGATGAAGCGAGCTTCAGCCGCATACTTCACCGTCTCTTCTCGCGCGCGACCTTTGGACCCGTTGTACATTTCGAGAGTCTTTTTATACCAGTAGCGCGCTCGCGCATCGAGATTCTGCTGCTCAGCGATCTGCGCAATCATGTATGCCGATTTGGTCGCCTGCGACTGGCTGCGAGGACCCGCTTGCAGATACTTGTCATAAAGGTTCGAAGCTTTGGAAAGCTGACCCTTTTTTCTCAAGATTTCGGCTTGCGAGAAGAGAACTTCAACGCGGTCTGGACGATTCGAATGATCGAAGTAAGCTTGGTAAGCTTGCATGGCTTCATTCGTCTCCCCGAGACCATCATACAGGACGCCGGCATTGTAGTAGGCGTTGATCGCCTTCTGATCTTTCGGGTTTGCCGTCGCGTAAGCCATGTAGAGCTTAGCGGCAGCTTCGAGCTGACCCGTCTGCTGATAAATACGCGCGAGAGCGTTGCGCGAATCTGTCTGCGCGGTCTTGATCTTCGGATCATTCGTCTGCGCCAACATCACCATGTTGTACATACGAATCGCCGAGATCATGTCGCCCGCCTTTTCGTAGTTGGTTGCTGCATTGAAACGCGCGGCAGCTGCTAGATCAGACGACTTATGAGTTGTTGCATAGGCTTCGAACTCTTTAGCTGCTTTCGCGGTATCACCGCTCGCGGCCGTTTTCTCAGCGCGGAGGTAGCTCGCTTTTTCCATGATGGTGCGGACTTGTGCACCAAACTTCGAGCTCGCGATAGCTGGATTAGCGAGAAATTGAGCACCTTTATCGGCCAAGCCTGCCATATCATTTTTGAGTTTATAGATATCGAGGATCAAGTTTCCGGCGACTTCGGCGTTCTCAGACTTCGGATTCTCGAAAAGAAGTTTTTCGAAAATTTCTTGAGCTTCGTCGAAGTGGTTGTAGCTGTAGTACAAAACACCCAACCGACGACGAATGTCGCTTGTCTTCTCGCCTTTCGGGAAAGCTTGAATGTATCGCAGGGCTGCTTTCTCGAAGCGCTGAACCGGCGGATCGAGCGGCATCTTCTCCGTCGAATTGCCGCGTTTTTTATCAATTTCAGAAGCTGGAGGAAGATCCTTCTCAAGCGCGAGCAGCGAGTTCACGACTGCTTTTTCGGCGTAGGGACCCTTCGGGTCTTTGTCGAGGACCCAAAGATAATGCTTGGCCGCGTCCTCGTACTTCTCCATATCGAAGAGAAGTTCGCCGTGGAAGAACATCATCTCCGTAATCTTAGGAGAATCAGAGAAGTACTTGAAGTATTGCGAGTAATACGCGCTCGCCACTTGTTGAGCAAACGGCACGCGAGAGTTTTGCGCCGTCTGGTGCTGTTGGAGAACGAAGTTGCGGAGTGTCGTCTCCTGGAGTCGAGTTGCGTCCTCAACGAGCTTTTTGTTCGCGGCGTTTTCTTTAGCCCAGAAGCTCTTGGGTCCAAAGCTTTCAAGCCAAATGTCGAGCTCTTTACGGAACTCCTTCGGTTCAACCGTCGCGTAAGCGAGAACGACTTGGTACTGATATTCAGCTGCTCGTTCGCCCGTAGGGTTTTTTCCGATCAACTGCTTAAAGATGTAATTGGCAGCAACGCGGTTACCGCTGTCAGCGTAGATAAAAGCGAGACGCTCAAGCATCTGGTTTGCTTGTTTCTCGCTGCCGGTTAAACGCTGGAACTCGCTTCCTGCTTCTTTTGGATCCCCGACTTCGGCGTAAAACGGAACGTAGTCTTTGATCGCTTCGGAAGCGAGACGAAGCTTGTTAACAGAGCGTCGCCCTGGTCCGTTATCCGCGGATTCAGCCGCGCGACTTTGACGAATCACCTTCTCCAATGCCTGGAGCGCCACTTTCGTTCGGCTCAAACGGTAGAGACACCATGAGGATTTATAAAGCGCGAAAGTGTTCAAGCGTGCTTTTTTGACCTTGATAACTTTCGCGTAATTTTCGAGGGCTTGTTTCCAATTTTCATTTTCGAAGTAGTACTCGCCGAGCGCAAAGTGCGACTCGGTGACGAACATGCTGTCGGGATAGCGCTTCGTGAGCTCAATGTAGTATCGCTCACCTAACTGCGTGTTGCCGAGTTCGAATTGGTTGTAACCGAGGAAGAACAGAGCTTGGTCAACCTTCGGATCGCTTGGGAAGTCTTTAATAAACCATTCGTAGAGCTGAACGGCCTTTTCATTGTATTCCCTAGCCGCCTTCTGATTGAGCTGCGGACGAATCTTCGTCTTTTTTTCGGCGAAGTCTTTAAGGCGTTTTTCGTATTCGGCCTGCTCGCGCATGTCGATCACTTTTGCCTTCTCAACGTATCGCTCACCTAAGCGAAGCCAAACTTCTCCACGATTCGAGCTTTTCTTGCTCTGGCGCGAGAGTTTGTAGAGCTGCGCGATCTCCTTGTCGAGGAGCATCTCGTATTCAGCTTCTTTGGTATTCACTTCGTAGAGATCACCCGATTTCGGCGGTTTCACGGCTTCAAGACTGCGAGTCTTTTTTGCCGTATCACCGAAGGCCTGGGATTGAGGCAGAGCCATTTGCGAGCGCTGCAGGTTGAGCGCTTTTGCGGACCCGCGCGAACCCTGATCGGGAGCGGCCGCCTGCGCTTGCACTCGTGCCCTCTGCTGTGCTTTTGAGGGCGCGGCCACGGCGATCGATGAGAAGAGACCAAGATGGCTTGTTACCAAGACCAAAACGGTAACGTTCAAAAAACGTTTGTTAGTTTTCAAATCACTCACAGGCCTTTACCCCGACGTAATGATAGTTACCGATTTCATCCAGCCAGTACTCGCCAGTGAAGGGCCAATATTCGTAGCCGTTTTGGATGTAGTAGTTGCGGTTTTGGGAGTCGTCGACGCGACCCTTGGCGAGGCTCTTGCCGGCGATTTCCTTCTTCACCGTTTCTTTTTTGCTCGAAAGCATCTCGAAACGAAGGAAGCCCGTTTGCTCGAACAAATCGCGAAGCTCTTCTTGAATGAGGATCAAGTGGTGACGGATCTGCTTGCCCGCGAATCCTTGCGTAGCTTGAATCCGCTTTTCCACGATCTTTTTCACGTATTGACCGACACCCGCCGTTCGCCAGCCTGCCGGCATTCCTTCAACGCGCTTCTTTTCTACATCCAGATTGTGGAGGTAGTTGAAAGTCCGACGGACATCGCCTTCGCGAAGAACTTGCCGCGCGACAAGGAAAGGAAGCTGCAAGCCTTTACGACTTACGCGTTCAGTGGAGCGAATGGACTCAAACCGATCCGCGACTTTGGCGATCTCACGATAATAGGCGAGCGGCTCGTTAACGGTCGTGAGCATGTTTTTAACGTCGCGCTGAACCGGGCGATAAACGCGCTCATATAGCGAGATGACTTTATCCATCTCGTCGTATTTGCAAATGTAGAGATAAACGATTGCGCGAAGCAAAAGCGATTCGGGCTGATAGAAGTCTTCGTAATACGCCGAGTGGAGGGAGTGAAAGTTGCTCAAAGCGGAACGGAATCGACCGTCACGCAGCATCGCCCAGCTCGATTCGAAGAGAGCTTCGTGCCATTGCTCCGTATCGCGAGGGATATCGCGGTAAGCCTCAAGAGCACCTTCAAAGTTTTGTCTTTGATAGAGTACGCGCGCGCGACCCAAGAGGGCACTGACGCGAATCGGGTTCGTTACACCCAGTTCTTTCGACTGTTCTGCCAAGTCTTCAAACGCAAGAAGGGCTTTATCGAGTTGGCCAGCTTCAGTGAGCGCCAATGCCAACTTATAGCGGGCGCGATGATAGAACAAGCTCCCCTGCCGCACCTTCACGAACTCGCGTGTCGCTGCGGGGAAGTCTTTTTCCTGCATCTTGAGTTCGCCCATGCGGTAGTAGAGCATGTCGCGGCTCGCGGCCGGGAATTCGTCTTCTTTAATTTGTTTGATCGCGTACTTCAAGAGGACGTCGCTGTTCAAGCTGTCGGCAGCGAGAGCTAGCTTCTCTAAGCTCAATCGCAGATAACGACTCGGCGAGCCGCTTTTACTTTCATTGCGGATGACGTCGTAGAAAACAAACGCCGCGGCTTGGTTCAGCTTCATCTCGTAAAGCATTAGGCCGAGGATGTACTTGATCTGCGAGGATTCTTTTTCGTACTTGGGACTTCGGCTCATTTGGAAGAGTAGCTTCGAAGCATCCTGATACTGCCCGCTCGTCGCGAGCTGACGCGCTTTCGCGAGCGTCGAATCCATCTTGCCGCCCGCGCGCCCATTCGCCGAGCGGGCTGCGGGCCGAGCCGACGACGACCGAGTCCGCGTGCGGGCTCGATTTCCTGATGTGTTCTGCGCAAGCTCGGTTGCATCGTGCATCAGCTCTTCGAGAGAATCGAACTCGTTGATGCCATCAAGAATCAAACCTTGAACCGCACCCGCTTGCTCTTTCTCGCTCAAAGGTTGCGCCGCGAGTTCAGCATCAGGCAGTTCCACCGCGTGTGCTTTGTGGCCGACACCCAGGAGGCCGATAACGGCAAAAACCGGAAGAAGCCGGCGCATCTTAAACGAGAGTTTTGGTTGGGATGACGTCATCGGTAACTCGCCTCCGGGAAGAAGAAGCTCCAGCCCATCGAGATGAAGATGTTGTGATAGAGGGAGCCTGCGGTGTCTTCTTTTGTCTTCGATACGTACATGTTCCAGCTGAAGTCCCAGCGGAATGCACTGTTCTTCGAGAGCGCAAAGATTTGACCTGTGCCCAAGTGAAGGGTCGGATCACTCGTAGCTTGGTTTGTTCCAGTAAGACCCGCACCACCCGAGAAATAGAGATCGAAGGGCGTGATCTTTTTGTTGATCCAGCTCATCTTTCCGTAGATCGGAGTCCACTTGAAATCGACTCCGTAAAACACCTGCGGCGTTACGAAGCTCGACGTACGAACGCGGCGTTCAGCGAGCTTCTGGGTGACGGAGCGTTCGGTAACGCTTAAGAAGGTGCCGAGAACTTCGATGCCGTAGCGTTCACGGAAATAATAAGCAAGTCGTCCGGTGCCGCCGTAGTTCAAGAAGAACGCATCGTTCAAGATCATTGTGGGAGCGAGGAAGAGTTCGAAGCGTTGCGACTTCGGCAGATAGCGCTTTGAAATGACTGCGATATCGCTAAATGGCTGGAGTTTACCAAGATCGGTGACGTCACGTATGGGTTCCCCGGTTTTCTTCTCGGGGGATGCGGGAGACGCAGGCGCAGGCGTTGCTGCCGGCGCTGGCGCAACGGGAGCTTCTTCGTCCTTCGAGAAAAGATTTTCGATGTCATCCATCGAATCTTGCGCGAGCGCTTGGCTTGAGGCCATCGAGCCTGCGATGACGAAGGCCGCAGTGAAAAAGACGAACAAAAGCTGTTTGGTCATGACGTGATGAACCTTCCCTGGTGCCCGTGCGAATCCGTTCGCGCCCGAAATACTCGCGCATTTCGTCACCCGGCTTCGCTATCAGAACGAGGACACGTCGTCCCGTGATCCGTAGACTTGAGCCAGATGGTTGTTTGTCTCTCGAATTATTCTAGCAAAAAGGTCGCTGAATTAAAGAGTTGCCGCATTTCCTGGCCTTCGGGGCTCGACCTAAGAAGGGAGCCCGAATGCAGCGACTAAGAACGGATGAAGAGTGGACTCACATTCCGGGGAAGAGGAAAACGGCACCTGCCGTGAGCAGAGTTCCGTAGTTGAGCGTTTCGCCCATGGTGCTTGCGGAGACGACGGCCTTCTCAGTATCGAGAGGACGCGAGAGAACATCAGGACCTTGGTAGAAGAAGAAGCGAAGATCCGCGCGAAGCGCGAAGCTCGGTGTGATATGGAACTTCTGCCCGAGTCCAAAGTTCATGACGGGCTTCACGGTATCCCCGACTCCGATTCCACCGGCGCCGGCAATTCCGTAAAGATTCAAATTCATGATGAAGTCTTTGGTGATCGAGATCTTTCCGTAGAAGGCGCTGTATTGATAGTTCGCAAGAAACAGCCATTTCGGCGAAGGTGCATATTGCAAGTTGGCGTAGATAGGCGGATTGGTTCGCGGGATCGGATTCAATCCTTTCGCATTGTTCGAAAGGCCTTCCAGATACATCACGCCCATGAAGTTTAGGCCATGCTCTTCCGTGAAGTGGTAAGAAGCCGTCAGCCCGTAGTTGAGCGGGTTATAGAAGGGCTCCATCAACGCAAGACCCGCGATTGGTCCGAGTTCGAAACGTTTGCGCGTCAGAACGGCCTTGTTCTTTACGCTCACGGTTTGATCGAAGACCGGAAGAACTGATTCTGAAGCGAGTTCGTCGTCAGGAAACTGAATGACTTCCGCGGCCTGCGCGTCGAGTGTCGCGAGAGTTGCGTTCACCAAGACGGCCGCCAATATCAAAGTCTTCTTGAATGTGATCGTTCTGCGCAAGCCATCCATGACCTGAAGCCTCCCGAGCCAACGTCGATACCGGATCAAGCGACTATGATGCCGGATCCAGCGACTATGATGTCAGAGAAGTTCGAATGACGTCCACAGGACCCCGCCCATTCGGTGCGAGGTCACGTCGAAGGTCGTGCTTCAGCGGAGTTTTGCCTTAAGGAGATCTTGGAAATGGAGGAGTCCGACCGGCTTGCGCGGATTCGGGGAATCGCGACGAACCACAAAGAGCGTTTGAATCGTGAACTGCTCCATTACGAACAGAGCTTTTTCCGCGAGCTCGGTTGCTTCGACCGTCTTCGGATTTCGGGACATCACTTCGCCCGCTTTGTCGTCGAGAGGGTTATGGCTTCGCTCGAGCGAACGCCGGAGATCACCGTCCGTGATGACGCCGATTAGGTTCTCTTTCTCATCGATGACGCCAGCGACCCCGCGGACATCTTTGCGGGTCATGAGCGAGATCACTTCTTTCATACTCGTTTCGGGACGAACGACTGGGAATCCTTCACCCGTGTGCATGACGTCTTCGACTCGCGTAAGGAGTCTGCGACCTAACTTCCCGCCTGGATGAAACTCGGCGAAATCCTCTTCGCGGAATCCACGTCGTTTAAGAAGACACATGGCGAGCGCATCGCCCAAGGCCAATGTTGCCGTCGAACTTGCCGTTGGCGCAAGGCCCATGGGGCAGGCCTCTTCTTCAACGCTGATGTCGAGCATGACTTCGCCGGCTTGCGCGAGACTGCTTTTGTGTACGCCCGTCATCGCGATCACCGGAATCCCCTTGCGGGCCGCAAAGTTTAAGACATCTCTCAACTCGGGAGTCTCTCCCCCGTAGCTGATCGCGATGATCACATCGTTTCCAGCGAGGACACCAAGGTCTCCGTGAGAACTCTCAGCCGGATGCAAGAAAACGGCAGGCGTTCCTGTCGAAGCCATCGTGCTCGCGATCTTGCGGCCGACTTGTCCAGATTTACCCATTCCGGTCACGACGACTTTTCCTTCGCAACGATGGATTAAATCCAACGCGCGAACGAACTTCTCATCGATCCGTCCCTTTAATGCCTGCAGCGCGCGCGTTTCGATATCTAAAACGCGGATCGCTTCTTCGATGTCTTTTATCATCGCGGCACTCCTTTATCGCCAACGACCGTTAGCCAACAATTACATCAACGGCTCACGACGAGGACGACGTGCCGTCTTCGACGCACGAGCCGCGTTCGCCGGACCTTTTCCGCTCGTCACACTCTTTGAAGTCTTGCGACCGTCTTGGACCCGTGACGTCTTTCGGTTGTTTAAGCGGTTATCAAGCGCTGCTTCCACGAAGCTTCGGAACAAAGGATGCGGAGCCAGCGGTCTCGAGCGGAATTCCGGATGGAACTGCACGCCCACGAACCATGGATGTTGACTCAACTCGATGATCTCAACCAAATCACGCTCTTCGCAGACGCCGGATAAAGTCATTCCGTGTTTCTGGAAAAGCGGTCGATATTTGTTATTGAACTCGTAACGGTGACGATGACGCTCTTGAATATGAGCGGTGCCGTAGATCTCGCGCACGCGAGTGTCGTTACCCAACGTACAAGGGTAAGCACCCAAGCGCATCGTGCCACCTTTATTTTTCTCGTTGCGTTGCTCTTCCATGATATCGATCACGAAGTTACGGGCGCCCCTCTTGTTGGCTTCAAATTCACGTGAAGTCGCATCGCCGATGCCGCAAACATGACGAGCAAATTCGATGGCCGCTAGCTGCATGCCGAAACAAATCCCGAAGAAGGGCGTCTTATTTTCGCGCGCATAACGAATGGCGACCATTTTGCCTTCGGCTCCACGTTCGCCAAAGCCTCCCGGCACCAGGATGCCATCGACGTCCGCAAGCGCTTTCTCCACGTTATCATCCGTCAAAGTTTCCGAATCGATCCAGGCGACTTCCACTTTGGTGTTGTTGGCGATGCCGCCGTGAACGATGGCTTCGTTGAGAGATTTGTAGCTCTCTTTGAGATCAACGTATTTACCGACGATCCCGATCAAGACGTGATTCGCTGGGCTTTTGAGAGTTGCGACAATTTTCGTCCAACCATCAAGCTCAGGCTCACTTGCTTCGAGACCCAAGCGTTCGACAACGCGTGCATCGAAACCTTCGGCATGCAACATCAACGGGACTTCATAGATCGTTGCCGCGTCGTAAGCACCAATGACATTCTCGGGACGTACGGAGCAGAACAAGCCGATTTTCTTTTTCACCTCGGAGCTCATCGTCCGCTCGCTGCGGCAGATGAGGAAGTCCGGCTGAAGACCGATCTCACGCATCTTCTGAACGGAGTGCTGAGTCGGTTTCGATTTAAGCTCGCCAGCTGCTGCGATGTAGGGAACGTATGTGACATGAACAAAGATCGAGTTCTCATGCCCTACATCCACGCGCATCTGACGGATCGCTTCGAGAAACGGTAAGCTCTCGATATCGCCGACCGTACCGCCGATCTCGATGATAACGACTTCGGCTCCTTGCGCGGCTTCGTAAATTCGAGATTTGATTTCGTCGGTGATGTGCGGAATGACTTGAACTGTTCCGCCGAGATAATCACCACGACGCTCTTTAGCGATAACGCTTTCGTACACTTGACCTGTCGTCACGCTGTTGGAGCGATGAACCGTGATCGTCGTGAAACGTTCGTAGTGACCAAGATCGAGATCCGTCTCGGCTCCATCTTCGGTCACGTAAACTTCGCCATGCTGAAGCGGCGA
>SYLX01000190.1 GCA_005808505.1 Bdellovibrionales bacterium
AGTTGGTAGCGTCTTGAACATGTAACGGTTCCCTTCACAAGCGGGCACACCATCCTGGCCACCCTGGGAATACACCGTACTGGTAATGAGTGGATCGGATTAAGACGCTGGGACCTTGAGGGTCGAGCTTCGGGAACTGGACCTTACGATTTCGCGCACGCGTGCGGGTGCGCTGGTTCTTGCGCCGGGCATGGTGCGCCGCTTCTGCAAAAGGAAACTGGTACCTACAAGTTCGTGAACTTCTTTTCGTCGAACCCGACGACTCCTGTTTTGTCGGTCAGGACGAAGGGCCGCTTGATCAGCTTGCCGTTCTTCGAAAGAAGCTCGATCGCTTCGTTCTCTGTCATACCGGCTTTGATTTTTTCGGAGATGCCGAGCTCCCGGTACTGCACACCAGACGTGTTGAAGAGTTGTTTGAAGCTTCCGCCCGCGTTCTTCAAATGCGCGAGCATTTTTTTAAGCTCCGCTTTAGTCGGCGGCTGATCCACGATCGGGAGTTTTTCGTACTTCACTCCCCGCTTATCGAGAAACTTCAGCGCTTTCACGCAAGTGCTGCACTTACTGTATTCATAGACTTTCATCGTAGGCATGAGCTGGTCTCCTTCGAAAGAAAAGGAGAAGTAGCATGTTCCCCGGCGACACCGGAGTGGTTTTGCGCAGCGTCTTCCCTGGATGTCGGGGTCAAATCCCCCGCTACGACAGTGCCCAAGACGAAACCACTACTTTCCTTTTTTCAGAGTTCCTATCGCCTGATCCGCTTTAATGCGCGATTCGCCTGGCACTTGGCTTGAAGTACCGGCTCAGCAACAAGTTGAACGAAATTCGATAAAGGAGATTTGTTTGAAAACGATTCTTTTCGCCCTCGCGCTCACTTTCGCTACTTCGGCTCACGCAAAAAGCAAGACTTACGAAACGGAACTCACAGGCACGCTGAAGTTCAACATGACTTCGACCGTGACGTGCATGGCACTGGGGTGCCCCCCGAGCCAGCCTTACTTTGAAGGTATCCTCGTTCTTGAAAACGGCGAAGAGATCACGCTCCCGAATTTGAAGTCTGAATACGGCATTTCCGAGAAGCCGGCTTGCTTGCCTTTCAACGATCAGTGCCTCGCGGAAGGAACAACAGCAACTTTCAACGTCGACGTTACTGAGTTCGATACGATCGGTTACAAGTATGTTTCTGAGATCCGCTCGGTTCGTGCTCTCTGATAACTGATCTCAAATATCTGATCTCAAAATCGAGCTCGGAAAAAACAAAGGCTCCGACCAGTTTCTGGCGGAGCCTTTTCATTTGTTGAACCTCAGACCAACGAGTCGGCCGCTGATCTGACCGACGGTCGGGCCAAATTCAGGGAGTCGCTTCGGGCTCGCCGCCTTTGTCGGGCAAGCGAATCGCCACACCCCAATCAGAAGCTTGGCTCTTGATTGAAGACTGCGGGTTCTGCACCACACGGCTTTGCAGTTTCTGGAAGATCGGCTCACGAATCGCTAGATTGTTATCTTGGAGAACGATCTGACGAGCGACGCGTTTTTCGATGTTGATGACGACGGGCGCTTTTAAGTTCGCCGTCATCTGCGTCGGGTCGTCCGGGATCGTGATGATCGAGAACGAGCGGAACTTTTGTTGCTTTTGATCTTGCTTATGTAGACCAAGACTCTCTAAATCGTGTTTAGTGAGCGCGATCTGGTAATTCTGCGTGAAGAGTTCTGGCTCAAGAACCGGAAACGCGATTTGCGGAACTTCACAGGATTGAAGCCACGCAAAGATCTCATCATTCGGGTCATCGAGCAGCACGAACTGCCGTAGGTCATTGAACCCAAGGATTCCTTCCGGGAAGGAAAGGATATCCTCTTCTTGCAAATTGACGGGTCCGAACCTCGACGTTTGGATCAACATAGTTCTCCCCCAAATCCCCTCGAGCTATCCATCAAACGCCAAGAACAGAGTGCGGTTGTTCGCCCCGCCTCCACCTTTATTCCTTCGATCCAAAATTTGAACCGAACCCTCTGGTGAAGCCAGGACCATAGTTTGAGGATGCCCACAATCAGAAGACACAGCAAGTTATTAAATCGGTAAAGCCCGACTACATTTTTTGAAGAGCGCGCTGCAATTCTGTGCCTTGTTGATGACTAGCGTAAGGTCAGGAAATCATTGGCGGCAAGCAAATAAATGAACCCTGGCGGAGACGGTCGCAAGTAGCGCGGCAGGATTGGGTTCAGAGTGCGCCTTCTAGCTACCCGATTGGTTACAAAAGCGGCAAAAAACAAAAGCGGTCACGTGAATCGCGACCGCTTCGTTGATCTTCAACTCGATAGACAGATTAAGAGTCGAGAGGATTAGGGCTTGAGGAGTTTCGCCACGGAGCGCGTCGTTTCCGACGTAGCTTTCGCGGACTCTTGGTTTTGGCTTTGGATGGCCAAGTAAACTTCTTCGCGGTGGATTTTTGTGTCTTTGGGAGCTTCGATCCCGAGGCGAACCTGTTTGCCCTTGATTTGGACAACCCGGATCTTGATGTGATCGTCGATCGCAATGGATTCGCCGAGCTTACGGGTAAGAACTAACATTCGAAATCTCCTTCAACA
>SYLX01000191.1 GCA_005808505.1 Bdellovibrionales bacterium
ACCCTTGTAACGCTGGATGTAGTTTCCTTTTTTGCTCGCCTCGAGAACGTGATTCACGAACTCGATGTGCGTTTGGAACTCTTTGATGTCCTTTTCGCTGCCGCCTTTTTCCGGTCCGGTGCGAACGGGGAGAGGTAAGATGCCTTCGAACTTCGCCCAAAGAGTCACGAGCTCTGTCCACTCCGACGACGACGCTGTGTCCGCGCTAAAGCGTGTTTGCATCTTTTGTCCGTAGCGAGTCGTGAAGAGCTTGAGGATGTTCGCTTTGTGCTCGGTATCGCTTTCGATATCGTGCGTGACACCCAAAATCCCGTTGAGCGGATTTTTTTCGGCCCAATCTTTGAAATCGGCCACGAGCTTCTCGATCTGCTCCGTGCTTTCGAGGAGCTTCGCCAAATTCACTTTGCGATTCACCAGGAAGTACAGGAAATCACGATCGTAACGAGACGACATCGTGCGGAGTAATTGATCGAACTTTTGCACTTGCTGAATCACAGACTTCAACTCAGCTTCCGTCGTGCCGTCGCGAAGATTCAAGATGTTCACGCTCGCGAGACTTGCATCCATGAGGTAGTCGGTAAGCGCTAATTCGTTTTTGATGTACCGTTCGTTCTGGCCCTTCTTTACGCGATAAAGAGGCGGCTGAGCGATGTACACGTAGCCCTTCTCGAGAACTTCCGGCATTTGGCGATAGAAGAAGGTGAGAAGAAGAGTACGGATGTGGGATCCGTCGACGTCGGCGTCGGTCATGATCACGATCTTGTGGTAACGGATCTTATCGGCGCTCACGTTGTCTTTTCCGATGCCGGTTCCGAGTGCGGAGACCAGCATTTTGATCTCTTCGTTACCAAGCATTTTGTCGAAACGTGCTTTTTCAACGTTCAAGATTTTACCGCGCAGAGGAAGTACGGCTTGCGTACGACGATCGCGCGCTTGCTTTGCGGAACCACCCGCCGAGTCACCCTCGACCAGGTAAAGTTCGCAGAGCGAAGGATCGCGTTCTTGGCAGTCGGCCATCTTGCCGGGGAGTGTTCCGCCTTCAAGAGCTGTTTTACGACGAGTGAGTTCACGCGCCTTACGAGCTGCGAGACGAGCTCTCGCGCTCTCAACGCATTTGCCGATGATCGTCTTTGACGGAGTCGGATTGCGATCAAACCAGTCGGCAAGCTTCTCGTTCACGAGTGATTCGACGATCCCTTTGACTTCCGTGTTACCGAGTTTTGTTTTTGTCTGACCTTCAAACTGAGGTTCTTTCACCTTCACGCTGACTACGGCCGCAAGACCTTCGCGGATATCCTCGCCTTCGAGGTTTTCTTTGAGATCCTTCAACAAACCTTTTTCGGTAGCGTAAGCATTCGCAGTTCTCGTGAGAGCTCCGCGGAAGCCAACGAGGTGAGTTCCACCCTCGATCGTGTTGATGTTGTTGCAATACGAGTAGATCGACTCCGAATACGAGTCATTCCACTGGAACGCGATTTCAACTTCAACGTCATCACGCTCGCCTTTGAAGTGAACAACTTCACCGTGCAGAGGTTTCTTTGATTCGTTGAGGTACGTGATGAATTCTTTAAGGCCGGTTGCGTATTGGAAGTCTTGCTTCTTGCCGATGCGCTCATCGTTCAACGTGATATGTAAACCCGCATTCAAGAACGCCAGTTCACGGAACCGGTTGGCGAGTGTCGTGAAGTTGAACGACATGTCTTCGCCTTTGAAGATTTGAGTATCCGGCTTGAACGTCGTTTTCGTTCCGGTCTTCTCGGTCGAACCGAGTTTCTCGATTTCTCCCAAGGGTTTTCCACGTTCGAAACCGAGTTTCCACACGAAACCGTCGCGTTTTACTTCGACGGACGTTCGCGAAGAGAGTGCGTTCACGACGGAAGCACCGACACCGTGGAGACCACCGGAAACTTTGTACGAGCCACCGTCGAATTTTCCACCTGCGTGGAGAACCGTCATGACGACCTCGAGAGTCGACTTACCCGTTTTGTGTTGGGCAACGGGAATTCCGCGACCGTCGTCTTCGACCGTGATCGACTCGTCTGCGTGAATAGTCACGTTGATGTGACGGCAATATCCTGCAAGCGATTCGTCCACCGAGTTATCCACGATTTCGTAGACCAAGTGATGGAAACCGCGGATGCCAGTATCACCGATGTACATACCAGGGCGTTTGCGAACCGCTTCGAGACCTTCAAGAACTTGAATCGAATCGGCGCCGTAAGCCTGAGTCACCGCGGGGGTGCTAGGCTGAAGATTGCTTTCAGACACTGAATAATCCCTCAAACAGAAGTGTTTCGTCCGTCGTTCACCGTCCCTGGGTTTCGCCCCAAGCACGTATCAAGCTGCTGAATTCGCGTTCCGCAAACTGGTCAGGGGCCGAAACCAGGGCCCGCGTCGACGGAACGGATGCTACCGGCGTTCACTCCGAAGATCGAATTTCGATCGAGCGCAAATTGATTCGACCACGTGAGATCCGTAGCCGTAATCAAGATCTGCGCGGAGATCCCTTCCAGGAACTTCATCAAGTTGACCCGCTTCTTCGCATCCAGCTCTGACATCACGTCATCGAGGAGCAAAACGGGGTAGGTCTGGTGAACCCTGTGATGATACACTATTTGAGCGATTTTTAAAGCCAATATCAAGGCTCTTTGCTGTCCTTGCGAACAATAAAAACGCGAGTCGTTTCCAGCGAGTAGGAGCTTGATGTCATGCTTGTGCGGACCGACGAGACTCGAGCCCGCAGAGGCTTCTTGCAAAGCGAGTGTTTGATGCCTTTTTCGGATCGCATCAAACACTTGAGAATCGCTCCACGAGAGCGCTGATTCTCCCGAAATCACGTAGTCCACAGAGATATCCGCATCAGCTTCGTCGAGAATCGAGCGCATCGCTTCTTGAATGCACGGCTGCAGATCATTCAACGCGCGAAGACGCGCCGAAGTCAGGTGAGTAGCCAGAAGGAAGTAAATCTTATTCAGACTTTCGAGTGAGGCTTCTTGGCTCGAACGAAATCCGATCCCTTCCGCGATGTTTTTGAGTAACCGATTTCGCGATTTCAAAGCTTTTGAGAACTCGCGCAAAAGCCGAGCTTGTCGCGGATCGTGGCTAATCAAAAGCTCGTCGATCAGCTGGCGCCGCTGATCTGGGCCTTCTTTGATGGCTGAGAGGCTCTCTGGCGAGAATAAAACGCAGGGGAAGTGGGTCATCAACCCCGCGGAGTTAACCTTCTTCCCGTTGATCGTGGCGCTCTTTCGTCCGGACTCGAGAGTCATATCCACCGAGTAATCCAGGGTGCTGCCGGAAGAGTCTTTGAGGAAATGTCCGTGGATCCGTGATTTTCGGTTTCCACCTTTGCGCAAAAGACTTTGCGCATCCGAGGCGCGAAACGAAATTCCCCGACAGAGGAGAAACACGGCTTCGAGCAAGTTGGTCTTACCTTGGCCGTTTTCGCCGAGCAGGAAGTTCACGCGTGGTCGAAAATCCACGCGTTGCCGCTCATAGTTTCGGAAGTCGATCAGCTGAAGGCTCGAAATTCGCATCGCGACCGGCCGCGCGGAATCAGATCCGCATCGGCATTACGACGCAAGTATAGCTGCTGTCGTTATGCGGGCGCATGAGTCCGGGCGAGAGTTGATCGTTCAGCTCGATATCCACTTCGTCGTCGTCAAAGCTGTTCAAAACATCGAGCATGTAGCGCGCGTTGAAACCAATCTTGATGTCGCTGCCTTTGTAACGAATTTCGATTTCTTCTTTCGCATCACCAAGCTCGGGATTGTTCGACGTAATCTCCATGCGGTTTTGCGAGAGGCTCAACGTAACGCCTTTGTATTTTTGATTCGAGAGCAAGGATACTCGCTTCAAGCAAGCGAGCAGTGTCTCTCTGTGGACAAGGGCGTGGTTAGTGAGCTTTTGTGGAATAAGCTGTTGGTAGTTGGGATATTTCCCTTCGATCAATCTCACCATCAGAACGGTCGAGCCGTGACGAACGATGAGTTGCGATCCTTCGACCGCCATCTCGAACTCTCCACCGACGGTATCCAAAAGTTTTTTGATCTCAAAGAGACCCTTGCGAGGAATGATGACGCCGTTGCCAGGCATTCCGCTGCCTTTGAATTCTGCTTGGCGATCAACAAGACTCAAACGGTGGCCGTCGGTTGCAACCATCCGGTAAGTTTCTTTGCCCGTTGTCGAGTTGCGCTCAAAGTAAACGCCGTTGAGGTGATATCGAGTTTCGTCGTTTGAAACCGAGTAGATCGTTTTCTCGATCATGTCGCTGAGAACAGCCGCTTCTACTTTCAAGAACTCTTGAGTCGCGTAAGTCGGGAAGACTGGGTACTCATCCGCACTGATGCCAACGATGTTGAAGACCGATTTGTTCTGGCGGATCTCGAGCCAGTTGTTGTCTTTCTTCGTGAGAGTGATCGGTGCTTCGGAAAGTTCCTTGATGATGTCGAAAAGATTCTTCGCGCTAACAGCGACGCGTCCCTTCTTTTCGCGAATGACCGGAATCTCATCCGTCAGACTCACTTCGAGATCGGTTGCGAACACACGGAGTTTTCCGTTGTCACATTCCAAGAGGACATTCACGAGAATCGGCATCGTGTTCCTCTTCTCGACAATGTTCTGAGTCTTACTGAGAAGAGAGATGAGATCCTTCTTTTCGACTTCAATCATCATACGAACGGCCTCTTTTTCTAAAAACTCTCACTGAGTCTTACGAGCGTTCCGAGTTCTGCTCTGATTTTCTTAAATGTTCCCTGAATGACCTAAAAAACGTTCTTTGGATTTCTCTGTATTACTATTTTTTATATATTTAAAACCAGTAGGAGTAGTAGGGGCGTTAGCAACTCCACTCACTATCTAAACCCTGAGAAACACTTCAGTTATTTCGTGGAAAAGTTATGGCAAATCGGAGGGGGTTTGACCATCGAAAATGTTGAAAACCCGAGTCCCCATTTAGTTACACACACTACTCCACAGACTTACCAACAGTCCCCAAATCACAGTCCTGTGATATTGTGGATCCGCCCTTGTAACTCGTCGATATCCTTTTTCAAATCGGAATCTTTCTGCAGTTGAGATTCGACCCGACGTAGAGCGTTGATCACTGTCGTATGATCTTTGCCGCCGAAGTAACGGCCAATTTCTACCAACGATTTATCGAGATTCTTTTTGATGAGGAACATGGCGACCTGGCGCGCTGTCACCAAAGGCTTCGAGCGATTTGCCGACTTAAGATCAACAACACGTACGCGGTAGTGATCCGAAACCAAGCGTTGAATGTCTTCAACCGTGATCGATGCCGTGTCGTCATGAGTCGAGAGGACGCGCTTAGCCAGATCGAGATTGATATCCAAACCCTGAAGCTCAGAGTACATCTTCACTTTATTCAGGTTACCCTCGAGTTCACGGATGGAGCGTTTGGATATCCTGGCTACGTAAGCTACTGCATCCTCAGGGATGCGTAGATTCCTTCTCTCCGCTTTGTAACGGAGGATAGCCACGCGAGTTTCGATATCCGGCATTTGGATATCCGCGATGAGCCCCCACTCAAGACGTGTGCGTATCCGGTCTTCAAGGCCTTTGATATCCTTGGGCATCCGGTCGCTGGCCACGACGACTTGGCGACCTTTTTCGAAAAAGTCATTCAGCGTGTGGAAGAACTCTTCTTGAACGGCTTCGCCGCGTCCCAAGAAATAGATGTCATCCATTAAAAGAACGTCGCAGCGTTCACGGTAACGGAGACGGAACTTCTCCATTTCACCGCGACGAATACTCGAAATACATTCGTTCAGGAATCGTTCGGCCGAGAGATAGCAAATGCGCAAATGTGGATGCTTCTGACGGATGTGGTTACCCACAGCATTGAGCAAGTGCGTTTTACCCATACCGGTCGGTCCACAGATAAAGAGGGGATTGTAGCCCTCGGTTCCCGGATTCTCGGCAATGTTGAAACAAGCCGCATGTGCGAACTCGTTGTAACGTCCGACGACAAATGTGTGGAACGTGTAATCAGGCGAAAGAATATCTCTACGGGCGGCGGCGTCCAATGGCATCGTTGGCTTTGGTGCCTCAGCGACCGACCGTTGGTTCATAGCTTCTTCAAGAGCCGAGGGACTTTCTGGTTCCACTCGTCCTTGCTGACCTGTGACCACAAGTTCAACTTGGAAAGGCTGTGTATAGAGTGACGAAATCTCCGAGCAGAGACGATCGAAAAGGTTCTCGGATATCCAGTACTTATGCAACTCGGTGGGAACACCAAGATGGAAACGTCGACCAAAAGCCGAATCTTCATAACGGATCAGCTCCGTCGGTTCAAACCAGGTCTGCAAAAGCTTATTCTCTGAGTTCTTAGCTTTGAGATTCGATTTAACGACATTCCAGAATTCAGAGACGTTTGCTTCCACTGGTGGGCCTCATTTCCGCTAACACTGCCCAACGACCCCGTTGTTCAGTTCCATTGTCCCTTTGTGCCCAACTCCGTGGACATCCATGGCTCTCTCGATTGAGCCCTCGGGAGATCTTTGATCGATTTCGAATCCCTCTTTCGAGGTTTCGAGAGGTCTCGGTGGGATTTAACGCGTTTTAGATGCGTTGAAATTGACCTTCGAGACCAGCAAAGACCCTCGCCGGCTGCGATACTAAGAAGAGGAGAAGGGTCTTAGCAGGCATGGCCTAAAGTTTCAACATCTTGACGGATGCGGCGGGGATGTGGTCTTATCCCGGGTTCCGGTTTTCCTGAGCTTAAAACCAGAGACTAAAAAAAGAAGTCTGACGTATAGTATTGTCGTAAGAAAGCTCACTATTTCTTTCAGAGGTTTCCAATGAAACGCACCTACCAGCCCAGCCGTCGCCGTCGCAAAACTACACACGGATTCCGTGCACGTATGGCTACCAAAGATGGTCAGCAGGTTCTCTCTCGCCGCCGCAATAAAGGCCGCAAGCGCCTGACAGTAGAAGTGAGTGGCAAGTAAGCCTCGCATTTCGGTCCTCACTCGTCGCGGTGATTTCCTCGCCTTACTAAAAAATGGTCAACGGGCCCGTCCTACGGATTGGCTCGTGATGAACTTTTACGTCAATCGCGAAGGCCGCATGCGATGTGGTTGGACTTTGCCCAGACACGTCGGGCCGGCTGTTATTCGCAATCGTCTCAAACGATGGTCACGAGTTTGGTTTCGTGATCTTCTTCTGGCCGAACGCTCTCAGCCCATCGATGTGAACTTGGTGTTCCGCAAAGCGGATGGCGACTTTTATAAGAAGCTCGACTATGAGAAGTTTGCGCGAGTTCTCGACAGAGGTTGGAAACAGATTGAGAGAAGGCTTGAAGGCCATTCTCCTGCTTCTGATCGGCGTGTATAGAACCATTGGAACCACGCATTTTGGCGGTGGTTGCCGGTTCGAACCGAGCTGTTCCGAGTACGCCGTAGATGCTTTGCATGCCCACCGGCCTGGCAAGGCGGTTCGATTAATCACGATTCGTTTGCTGAAATGTCGTCCCGGTGGACCATGGGGTTACGACCCGGTTCCGGTAGATACGGCAAGCGATGGATTGAAGAAGTAGGAGAGATGACAGATGAATCCCAACGATAAGCCGAACTTCCTCGATCGCAATACTATCATCGCCTTCGCTCTCATCTTGGTTGTTTGGATTGGTTGGTCCAAATACATGGATTCGAAGTATCCTCCTGCTCCTGCAGACACTTCGGCCACTCAGCAAAAAGCGCAAAATGCAGCGCCCAACCAAGCATCAAACACGGGTGGGACGACAGCCCCGACAAACTCTGAGCCAGGAGCTGCTGCAGCTGTCGCACCGGCGGATCAAGAAGAACGCTTCGTAACCTACGATAACGAGAACCTTTCCTTTCAAATCTCCTCAAAAGGAATGGGCCTCAAGAATGTCGACGTGAAGAAGTATAAAACGCGCGACGAAAAACCCATTATCCTCGGCGCAGTTTCCGCGAATCTTCCTTTCGCGACTTACCTCGTTGGGTCCGAGAAGCCTTTGGATTTCGTGATCGAGCAAACAGCTCCCGAAATCTTCGTCGGCCGGGCAACGATCAACGGCATGGTCATCGAAAAGACGATGAAAGTTCAGGCCGCGAACTACTCAATCGAAACGCAAATCAAAGCGACGAATATTCCTGAAGGTTTTGGTGGCCTCTCGACAACTCTGTCGGATCCTCTTCAGCAGTCTGCGGGCGGGGGGCTTTTCAGCTCGAACTACGATCATCAAGATTGGTTTATTCGCCACGACAATACGAAGAATCGTCAGCTGATTTCGGCGGAACATGCGGTTCAAGTCTCACATCCAAACGTTACCTTGGCAGCATTGAGCGGGCACTACTTCACACTCGCGGTTGTTGATCGCTCGGAACTTTTGCCAAGATTCGAGAGCAACGTTGTTCAAGGTGCTCCGACCGTGACGGGTCGTTTGGTTTACCAACCCGTCTCGAAGCCTGAGGCTTTCAACGTCAATTACGTAGCGTATGCAGGTCCGAAGAACTTCGAGATCCTCGGCAATGTGGATTCGAACCTTCCGCTCGTTATCGATTTCGGCATTTTCGGTTTCTTGGGTAAACCGATTCTGTGGTTGCTCAAGGCTCTCTTTGGTCTTATGGGCAACTGGGGTTGGGCGATCATCGTTTTGACAATCATCGTTCGTTTGATCGTACTTCCTTTCAACGCTTACTCATTCAAAGCGATGAAAGCGATGCAGAAGATCCAGCCCGAGATGACTCGCATCAAAGAAAAGTACAAAGACGGCACACCTGAGCAGCGTCTTCAGATGAACCAAGAGATCATGGATCTCATGAAGCGTGAAAAAGCGAATCCGCTGAGCTCGTGCTTGCCGACGCTTCTTCAGCTTCCGGTCTTCTTCGCGCTCTTCCAAGTTCTCGGTCAGAGTATCGAGTTGTACCGTGCGCCCTTCGGCCTTTGGATCCAGGATCTAAGCGTGAAAGATCCTTACTACGTATTGCCGATTCTTATGGGCATTACGATGTTCATTCAGCAGAAGCTCACTCCCACGACAATGGATCCGCAGCAGGCGAAGATCATGTTGTGGGTCCCCGTGATCTTCTCAGTTTTTATGATCACGCTCCCCAGCGGTCTCGCGCTCTATATCTTCGTGAGCACGCTTTTCGGTATCATTCAGCAGTACATCTTCATGAGAGACAGCCAACCGGTTCAATCTGTCAAAGCGGCGAAAGCCTAGGAGGAAATTTTCATGACCGGATTTTTCAGCAAGCTCTTCGGTGGAAAGAAAAAAGAGTCGGCTAACGTTGCGACGACGGCAGCAGGTTCGGCAGCGGCTCTCGTTCAAGAAGTCATGCAAGGTTTGATCGAGAAAGCTCAACTCGATGTGAAAATCGATCTGCGCAGCGATCGTACGGATGACGGCGAAGAGATCACGGTTGAACTCTCGGGTGCGGACGAAACTCTGCTCACTGAAAAAGAAGGCGCTCTTCTCGATGCGTTCCAACTCTTCATCAAGCGTGTGCTTCAGCACCAAATGCCTGATGCTCGAGTGAACGTAAACTTCGACAGCAATAACTTCCGTGAAGAGTCGAGCAAGTCGCTCGTTGAACTCGCTGAGAAGTTGAAAGAAAAAGCGCTCGAGCAAGGTCGTTCGGTTTACCTGCGCGCGCTACCACCTAAAGATCGCAAAATCGTTCACCAGTACTTGGCAAACGACGATCGTATTCGCAGCCGCTCGGTAGGTGACGGTCTTTATAAGAAGATCAAAATCTTCCCGGTGAAAGCCCAAGGGAAAGACGCGAACAACGACCGTGGCCGCGATGACGCCGACGAGTCGAACGCCGAACTCGGCGAGTCCGTTTAAGTAACTAAGGATCTCTATGTTGTTCCGGGCTGAAGACGAGGACACGATTTGCGCCTTATCGACCGCGCCCGGAACCGGCGGAATCGCCGTCATTCGCGTGAGTGGAACGAAAGCCTTCGAGCTCACGCGCCAGATTTGTCCATTTCTTCCGCCAAAGCCTGAATCCCACCGCATTTATTACGGCATCCTTCGCTCCGAAGATCGCACTGAAGCAATCGACGAAGTTCTCGTTTCCTGCTTTGCGGATGGCCGATCTTTCACTGGCGAGGAGACGACCGAAATTTCCTGCCACGGAGGCCAGGTTCTTACGACCTCGATTTTGAAAGAGCTCGTAAAGGTTGGTTGCCGAACAGCAAAGCGGGGAGAGTTCACTTACCGCGCTTTCATGAATGGTCGGCTAGATCTCGTGCAAGCCGAGTCCGTTTTGAGTTTGATCGAAAGCCAGTCGAAGCCTTCGGCAAAAGTAGCTCTCCGTCAGCTGCAAGGGCATCTCTCCTCGGACTTCCATCGAATCGAAGATGACTTGGTCTGGGTCCTTGCGCATCTCGAGGCGAGCATCGATTTTTCTACCGAGGGAATCGAAGTTGTTCCTTCGGAAAAACTCCAAGGCCGAACGCTAGCCCTTATCGAGCACGTCGGAAAGCTGATATCGACTTATCGCCAAGGGCGTCTGCTCAAAGACGGAATCGAAGTTGCGCTGGTCGGACGGCCGAATGCCGGGAAGTCCAGTCTGCTGAATGCATTCCTGAAAGAAGACCGAGCAATCGTGACTCCGCACGCGGGTACAACCCGTGACACGATCGAGGGTCGTCACACGATCTCGGGTGTACCGGTCACTTTCGTAGATACGGCAGGAATTCGGGAGACCGAAAACGAGATCGAAAAGATCGGCATCGAACGTTCCCGCTCGGCGATGGAAAAAGCCGACTTTATTTTCTACATCGTCGACCTCATGGAAGACGCGGCTACCGAAGTGGATGCCTTCGTTTCCGACGGTCGAGCGAACAGTTACCTTATCGTGAACAAAGTCGATCTCGATCCAGCCGGCTCAAAGCAGTCAATTCTCAAGAAAAAGCTCACCGAAAAGGGTGTTCCCGAGGAGCGGATTTTCTGGGTTTCGGCCGCTCAAAGAAGTGGTCTTGAGAAAATCGAGTCGATGCTTTCGGAACTTGTGGGTTCGGTCGATTCGGATTCTTCGAATGTCGTGACCCAAGCCCGCCACCTAGAGCTCCTGCAGAAAATACACTCTTGTTTGAGTACTGCCCTTGGATTAATCAAAAGGGACTCAAGTCCTGAGTTCATCGCGTTTGAACTTCAGGAATCCGTGCGTGCGATCCACGAACTACTCGGGAAGGAATTCAACGAGCAGGTGATCGACCGCATTTTCAAAGAGTTCTGCCTCGGGAAGTAAGACATGGCCTCGCACAATTTCCATTATGATGTCGTCGTGGTCGGTGCCGGCCATGCGGGGATCGAAGCTTGTTTGGCTACATCTCGCATGGGTCTCTCGACTTTGATGGTGACGACGAATCTCGACCGCATCGGTTTCATGAGCTGCAATCCTTCGATCGGTGGTCTTGCAAAAGGTCACATGGTTCGAGAGATCGATGTGATGGGCGGGGAGATGGGTCGCGCGGCTGACCAGACCTGCATCCAATTCAAAAGATTGAATTCGAAGAAAGGTCCCGCAGTTCGAGGATCGCGGACTCAGAACGATAAAGACCTCTACTCTCTATATATGTCGAACAAACTTCGCTCGCAGCCGAACCTCTCGGTCTTGGGCGGAGAAGTAAAATCGCTTTTGCTCGAAAACTCTCGATGCGAAGGTGTGCTTCTCGAAGATGGTTCGGTGATCCGCGCGCGCGCCGTGATTATCACGACCGGCACTTTCATGCGCGGGGTGATGCACATCGGGTTAGAGCGACACGACGGTGGTCGAGTCGGCGATAAGGCGACGATCGGTATCTCCGATCAACTTGCAGCGATGGGTTTTGTCGTTCGTCGTCTGAAGACCGGGACACCGCCTCGACTCCACAAGGATTCAATCGACTGGTCCAAGACTTCCGAACAGAGAGGCGACGAAGTTTTCTATCCGTTCAGCTACCGGAGCGAGCGGACCTTGGGCTTGCCGCAGGTTTCGTGCTTCTTGAGTTACACCAATGAGCAAACTCACGAAATCATCCGCCGGAACTTAGATAAATCTCCGATGTTCTGTGGCCACATCGAAGGTCAAGGTCCGAGGTACTGTCCAAGCATTGAAGATAAGATTACTCGCTTCGCAGAGAAGGCGAATCACCAAACCTTCCTCGAACCTGAGGGTTTGCAAACCGAGTCTATTTATTTGCAAGGAATATCAACGAGTTTGCCCGCTGATGTTCAGATGGAGTTCTTGAAAACCATCCCGGGACTCGAGAACGTCAAGATGCTCCGTGCTGGGTATGCAGTTGAATACGACTTTATCGAGCCTACTCAGATCCAGCACACGCTCGAGTCGCGTGCGGTGACTGGGCTTTATCTCGCCGGGCAGATCAACGGGACCAGTGGCTATGAAGAAGCGGCAGCGCAGGGTTTTATCGCCGGCGTGAATGCTGGACTGAAACTTCTCGAACGGGATCCGTTGATCCTTGGTCGTGATCAAGCGTACATCGGTGTATTGGTTGACGATCTAGTAACGAAAGGAACGAAAGAACCATACCGCATGTTCACTTCGCGCGCGGAACATCGGCTTGTTCTAAGAGAAGACAATACTCTCGAGCGTTTAAGTGATGTCGGCGAGAGCCTCGGTTTGCTCACATCAGCTGAAATCGATAAAGCTCGCGACGTTCGTCGAAGGCAAAAGGATCAGCTCACAAAATTGCGTTCTCACGTGATCGCTCCATCCGCTGAGAACCAGGAAAAACTCCGCAGTTTGAATACGGCAGTTTTACTAAAACCCGCTACAGCAGAAGAGTTGCTGCGTCGGGTTGAGATGGAGAGTTCGGCTCTTCAAGCATTCGGTTTGGAGCTCGATCTCGACCCGGCAATCGCAGAGCCTGTCGAGATCGAGGTAAAGTACTCCGGTTACATCACTCGACAGACGGAAGTTATTGAACAGACAAAGAGACTTGAGAAGTTAACGCTTCCTTCCGATTTGGATTATGCATTGGTCCGAGGACTTTCCCGCGAAGAAGTGGAAAAGTTGACTTTGGTCCGACCGCTGACGTTGGGCCAGGCTCAACGAATCAGTGGGGTAAATCCTTCGGCGGTTCAGGCCATCTTGGTTCACCTGAAAGGTCGAAAGCGGCTCCGGGAGTTTTCACTTGAGGAACAAAACGCCTGAGAATTCAGACCAGCCAAAAGGCGAGATGCTTGATGCTGGTAGTTTTAGTGCCTCCATTGGGAAGTGGTTCCCGAATTTGAGTTCCACGCAGATCGAAAGTCTCACGTGGTTTTATCTCGAGTTAATGAAGCAAAACAAAACGCTTAATCTCATTCCGCTGATGTCAGTGAAGAATGCTCACTCCGTTCATGTTGCGGACTCCGTACTTGCTTATGGATTCGTTTCGAAGAACCTCCTTCCCGGACATCCGCTCTACATCTTTGGAAGCAGCAACGGGCTTCCTGGTGTTGTCTTTGGGATTCTCAATCCTGAGCTGAAGATCATCATCGCAGACCGCGACACGAAGAAGATGGAGTTCGTTAAAGAGTGCCTCACGAAATTGCGGCTCACGAATGTAACTCTTCTTTCGAAATCGTTAGAGGAACTTCCGGCGGGGAGTGTGATGAACGCTTGCGCCCGCGGGTTCGTGCCGTTCTCGAAGATTCTTCTCGCCGCACGAAAACAGATGGCAAAGAAGGGTCGTTTCTTCCATTTGAAGTCAGATGGCTGGGCGAACGAGCTTGCAGGCCTTCCTTCACAGCTTTTCTCGCACTGGAGCCCGAGTATGATCGGGAAATACCGCCAACCAGAGACGACGACGGATATGTTCGTCGTTCAGACGGAAAAAACCTCGGATTGACCGAGTTCTCCGGATTTCGGACGGCCTAGCGTTGTCTGATCGTTCTTGTCAGTTTGAAGCCCATACATTCGCAGCCTTTGCTCCTCACAAGTCCCTTTGAGCAGTGTTCCACGTGGAACATCACCCTTTAGAGTGGTTTTCCGACCATTCTATGAATGTTCCACGTAGAACATTGCTTTTTACGTGGAAAGTTGGCGGCGGGGCCCGGAAAGTCACTTGTTCCACGTGGAACATGCGTTTTAATCCTGCTTGCACGCGGAAGGGATTTTAAACCGCCGTGGGGGTTTCTCGTTTCGCCGCAAAGACGCTGGTTAGAGACAGAACTACGAGCAGGAGGTTCGATCAAACCGCGGGAAGCCTCGTAACACTCGAACAAAGCGCGGTCGACATACAGGGATGAGCTGAAGTGCTTCGAACTTAGCGTATAAAGCCTCGGTTTTGTCCTCTTTCAGCGGCGAACAGCGTCTCTGCGTAGGCTTTTAAGGCATTAAATGGTGTTCCACGTGGAACATTGGTCGTTTCGAGTCCTCTGCTCGATGTTGATACACTTTTGAAGAGAAAGAACCGTGCGCGCGCTCGGATTTCGCCCGATTCCTTCGACGAAATGACCCGTTTAGCAGCTAAATGCCTTCAACTCGATTAAACGGCTGAAAAGGGGAGTCCAATAGGGAGTTTTTCGCTGAAAACGTCCTCTGTCGCGGTTCACTCTTCGGAGAAGTGAGTTTTAAAGCCGAGATGCATCTCGTTCGAACGAGAATCGGGCTGTAAATGCCTTCTATGTCCTGGATAGGCCAATGTTCCACGTGGAACATACGAAATCAGGCTCAATGCGATGGAGGGGCGCTCTCAGCCGAGGCCTTTTCCTTCTTACCGCCGGAATCCGCCGTTTTTCGGTTGTAGCGATCCGTTTTGGGCACGCGATCGTCCCAACTGCGACTTGCGCCCCGAAGTTGCTTGATTTTCTTGTATTCGGCGAACTCATCCGGGTTTGGCCACGGTTTTTCCGCTTCGAACGCTTTCAGGTACTGCTCGCGAGCGAAACCCTTGCGCTGATCCCGCCGAATCTCAAAATACTCGGCTTGTTGCTTATAAGTAGTAAGTAAGTGCTGATGTTTGCTGATCTCGCGCAAGCTTTGGCTTTTCTCGGTAGATCGAGGCTCCATCGCTTTCAATTTGGCTGAAAGTTCCTGGATCTGCTTTTGTTCTGCCTCGGCTGCGGCCTGAGCGATCTTTCTTTCGCTTTCGAGATCACTGTAGATCGGGTCGATGCTTTCGGGATTTTCCATAGGCTTCTTGCAGCTCGACAAAACGAGCAAACAGCAGAGAGCCACAGACTTAATTAGTGAAAAGACGCGTTTCATGATCTGATCTTGTTCCACGTGGAACAATCGGCAAAAATACTTGAAATATTGATAACCAAAGAGTCTAAAAAAGAAAGAATCTTGTAATCACAGCTTGGAGACTTCATGGCGAGAGTCATCTGCATTGCGAATCAAAAGGGCGGAGTAGGCAAGACAACAACGTCCGTTAACCTCTCGGCTGCCTTAGCGGCGAAAGGTCGGCGAGTACTCTTGCTGGATTTGGATCCTCAAGGAAACGCCTCGAGCGGACTAGGCCTTAAAAAATTTGAGTATCAAGACTCGAATATTTATCACGTCCTGATCGGTGAGCAGACGCTTGAGCAGGTTATCCGAAAAACGAATACTCCCAATCTTGATGTCGCTCCTGCTAATCCAGACTTAGTCGGCGCGGAGATCGAACTCGTGGATACTCCGAAGCGTGAGTACCGACTCAAAGACGCACTGCGTCCACATCACGACAGTTATGACTACGTACTCATCGACTGCCCGCCATCTCTCGGACTACTCACTTTGAACGCTCTAACGTCAGCGAACACTTTCATCGTGCCGCTCCAGTGTGAGTACTATGCCCTTGAAGGTCTTAGCCAATTGCTGAACACAGCTGGCTTGGTGAAGAAGAATATCAATCCCGAGCTTCGTATCGAAGGTATCGTACTCACGATGTTCGACACACGGAACAATTTGAGTCACCAGGTAGTCTCCGAGATTCAGACTCACTTCGGTGAGAAGGTATTCAATGCGGTCATTCCACGGAACGTTCGCCTAAGCGAAGCGCCTTCACATGGCCAGCCAATTATCGAGTACGATCAGCGTTCAATCGGCGCTCTCAAATATATGGAGCTCGCTCAAGAGTTGGATAACAAGATTTTCGGTGCAAATAAGTCTCAACAACAGCCTGCTGAGGAGAACTTAGATGCCTGAAACTACACCGAAAAATTCGAACAACGCTCCTCCGGCGAAGAAAAAGGGATCCCTCGGTCGAGGGTTGGGTAGTCTTCTTGGCGGAAGTCCTGCCGACTTGAGTACTCCTGAACCCGCGAAGCCTACAGTCGCACCGGCTGCAGCGGCTGCACCCACGGCTCCAGCGAATGTGAGTACCCAAGCGGCTGTTCCAGCGCCTGTCGTTGAAGCTCCACGCCCAGTTATTGCGGACGAAGCCCAGATCTGGACGATCCCGATCGATCGTCTAGTCCCGAATACTCAACAGCCTCGTCAAATCTTCTCGCCTGAAGCCCTCAAAGACCTGACTGCTTCAATCAAAGAGAAGGGCATTCTCCAGCCTATCGTCGCGCGACGCTTGGGTGAAAGGCAGTTTGAGATCATCGCCGGCGAACGCCGGTGGAGATCTGCACAGCTTGCCGGGCTGCATGAAGTGCCCGTAATTCTTAAGAAGGTTTCTCAACAAGATTCGCTTGAGCTTGCGATCATCGAGAATATCCAACGGGAGAACCTCAACCCGATGGAAGAAGCGGAAGCCTACGACAACTTGATGTCTGACTACTCACTTACCCAGCAACAAGTCGCGGACAAGATGGGTAAGGACCGCTCGAGTATCGCAAACATTCTTCGTCTCTTGGTCCTGCCGGCTGAAGTGAAGCTGATGATCCGTCACAACGAGCTTTCAGCTGGTCACGCAAAAGTCCTTCTTGGACTCGACCAAGCCGACAAACAGATCGCTTTGGCCCAAAAGATCATCGAGGAAAAGCTGTCGGTCCGCGCGACTGAGAAGTTAGTCGCAAAAGAGAAGGAAGATGCCCGAGCTGTTCCAAAGCCTGGAACTCCGGCTAACATCAATGTCGATGTTTCTCGACGTCTAATTGATAGTCTCTCCGGCGAACTCCAAAAACTCATTGGAACAAAAGTCTCGATTGATTACGCTAACAAGAAAGGAAAGCTCCAAGTCCACTTCTACTCGGACGAGCAACTTTCCTCCATCGTCGAGAAAATGCGGAGAGCATGGGAGAAGTAGACCGACTTCCTCAAGATGACTTCTTAGATGAGCGGCCAGGAATCGATCCTGGCCAGCTCACGGCATTGCTCGATCAAGGAGCCACTTTCGAAGGCAAACTGACTTTCGAAGGTACGGTCCGAATTGGGGGTAATTTCAAAGGTGAGATCTTCACCCAGGATACCCTAGTCATTAATCCAGGCGCCCACGTAGAGGCCCAAATTGAAGCCGACGTTGTCATAATCAGTGGTCACTGCGTCGGAAACATCTTTGCTCGACGCCGAGTCATCATGCACCCACCAGCGGTTTTCCGCGGGAGCGTCACCTGCCCGAGTCTCCGAATTGACGAAGGCGTGATGTTCGAAGGTGCCTCTTACATGCCCAAGGCCTAAGGCCGCAAAGGCGCGGTGGGACATAGTTCTTGACCGCATGTTCCTAAGAGTGCTACCAAATCCGCAAAAATTAACGGGATTTCTCAATGGAAATTTTGCGCGCGCTCGGGGTTGATTCAACCCTCTTTGTCCACCTCGTCTGTTTTGCTATCTCGTATTTCTTCCTGACGACTTTCGTTCTGAAGCCCTACATGGCTGCGCTTCGTGAGCGTGAGAACAGAACGGTCGGGAACGAGGAAACAGCCGTTCGTCTCATCGATGAAGCCAATCATCTCCAATCGCAATTCGAGCAAAAGGCGAAGGCGATCAACTCGGAGATCAAAGGTCATTATGACCGGTCGCGTTCAGAAGCGATGGCGAAATACGACCAGCTCGTTCAAGGTGCTCGCACCGAAGCCAACTCGATTCTGAAAAACGCTCAGGGTGAGATCCAGCGCGAAATCTCCGGAGCTCGCCAGGCCCTCAAAGGCGAAATCCCCGCGGTCACAGCTGCGATCGCTTCCAAACTCGCAGGTAAGGAAATCTCCGTATGACAAAATCGATTCTCCTCGCGCTCGCGATCCTCGCGGCGCCGATGGTAGTCTTCGCGGCGGGCGGCGAAGCCCACGGTGAAGGTATTCCGACTGTCCTCTGGTTCCAGGTCATCAACTTTGCGATTTTCGTCGGGCTGCTGTTCTACTTCCTCCGCAAGCCGATCCGTAATGCTTTCAGCACCCGAGAGCAGAGCTACAATCAAGCGGTCATGAGAGGCGAAACAGCTCGCAAAGAGGCTGAGCGCAAAAAACAAGAAATCCAGGAACGTCTCGCCAAGCTTGAATCGACATCAGCGGCTTCGATCGAAAGCGCACGTGCTGAATCAGCTGCTCTCATGCAGCAGATCCAGAAAGAAGCTCAAGAGCTCGCGCAGCGTCTTCGCAACGAAGCGAGCCTTTCGGCTGGTCTCGAGATCGAGCGCGCTAAGCACGAACTTCGCGAAGAGCTCCTGACTCAGGCCGTAGCCCTCTCAAAGAAAGTTCTCGAAGAGAAAATGGCAGAGCCGGACCAGAAGCGACTCCAAACAGAATTTGTTGATAAGATCGCGACCAAGACCGCGGAGGTCCGCTGATGAAAATTTCCGAACTTTCCCAGCGCTACGCAAAGGCGGTCTACGAGCTCGCTGCCGAGAATCGCACGCAAGACAAAGTCTTCGCTGATCTTCGCGCTCTCGCTGAAGCGTTCTCGAAGGATGCTGACATCCAAGCCTTCATGGCGGATCCGACCGTGAAAGCTGAAACACACGTTGCCCTCGTAGAGAAGTCTCTTGCGGGCAAGGGCGTTTCTAAAGAGGCGAACGATCTTCTCGTGCTCTTGGCGCGCAATGGTCGCTTCAGCTTGTTCCAAGAAATCGTCCAGGCATTCGAAGCGCAGGCCGATGCAGCTAACGGAGTCGCTCGCGGCACCGTACGTTCTGCAACGACCCTCAGCCAGGCCGAGCGTCAGCGCATCGAAGAAACAGTAGAAAAGGCACTGAACAAGAAAGTCATCATGACTTACAAAGTTGATCCGACGGTGATCGGCGGTCTGGTGGCACAGGTGGGTAGCTTTACTTTCGACGACAGCATTTCGTCCCACCTTCGTCGTATGAATGAAGAATTGAAGAGGAGAACGGTTTAATCATGGAAATGCAAATCCGCGCCGACGAGATCAGCAAGATCCTTAAAGAACAGATCAAAAACTATAGCAAGACGATCGAAGTCACGGAAACCGGAAGCGTCCTCTCCGTGGGTGACGGTGTTGCTCGCGTTTACGGCCTCGAAACCGCAATGGCAGGTGAGCTCGTTGAGTTCCCCGGCGAAACTTTCGGTATGGTTCTCAACCTTGAGAGCGAATCCGTCGGTGTCGTTATCTTCGGTGAAGACCGTGGTATCAAAGAAGGCGACACAGTTAAGCGCACAAAGCGTATCGTTCAAGTTCCCGTAGGCGAAGCGCTCCTTGGACGCGTTGTTGACCCGCTCGGTAACCCGATCGATGGTCGCGGTCCGATCAAGACTGAACACACGCGCGTTGTTGAATTGAAAGCTCCCGGCATCATCCTTCGTCAGCCGGTTCACGAGCCTCTTCAAACGGGCATCAAAGCTATCGACTCGATGATTCCGATCGGTCGCGGTCAGCGCGAATTG
>SYLX01000192.1 GCA_005808505.1 Bdellovibrionales bacterium
GATGTAAGTCTGCTTCAGGTCTGGAACCGAAGTTCAAGTAACGCCGCAACTGAAGTACGCAATTTATGCGTACGTAAGTTGCGGCGACTATTTTTTGGGTTCAACCACCAGCCAGAACGTAAAAAGGTCTCGCGGCTTATCACTCCCCATAAGGAAGAATGATTCAAAATCTTCAAAGCGTCGGAAAGACAAAGTGCCTTGTGCACGTTCTCGAGTGGGCTGAATCCAAATTCTCCAGTCTTTTTTTTCCTCGCTAATGACGGTTGAAGAAAGTTTCAGTTTGTCTTTGTATTTATTTAGGCCAATCATGAATTCGGTCACTTGTTTATCGGTCGAGTGTTGAATCAAGACATCGGCGCAAAGATGGTCGGTACAATTGCGCAAAGGAAAACGGATCGTCTGCTTGAATGGGAGAGTGGGTTTACATTCTTGCTTGCTGCAGCTTCGAAGGTCGGCGGTGATCTCAAGTTCGTAGGTTTCAATAACCGGATTGTTTCGAAGGTCATCTGAAGTGCCAAAGCAGATTTTTGTTTCTTTAGTTGGTGTCTGGCAGTCGACGTAAGAAACTTTCACTACGTCGGTGGCTTTTGCTCGGCACTCTACCGAGAAGAACACAAGTGTTAACACAAGCGAACCTATCGCGCTTTTCCGCTTCTTCATTGTTGGTATACTCCTATTCTCCAAACGCATCTAAGATCGTCCTTATCAAACTGATTCTATTCATAACCAGTTGAGCAGTTCTACTCAGAACGCTTTGTCCACCCCAAAAGTTTTTAAATGCGACAACAATTAAGCCCGTTGATCGTGCACGAAACATCGAATGTGTTTCGATTTTCAATCCTGTCTTGATGATTGTCGAAAGCGGTCGTTAGAGTTCCTTCCACCTAAGGAGGAATTCCACATGAACAAGTTCACTAAAGCTCTCTCCCTGTTTGCGGTTCTCTGCACGACAGGTCTCTCGAACGCTGCGCTCGCTCACGACCACAACCACGGCCACGACCACAACCACGAGATCGCTCGCGGCGAAACCGAAATTCAAGTGTTCCTCGGCTACCGTGGCTTCGATGACTACGACTCCAAACTCGTTTCGACTTTCGACAACGTAGTTTCCGCAGGCTGGGTTCACATTGAAATCGACGAAGAGCCCGTCAATGGCGCTTGCTACAAAGGCGATCCGAACGAAGCACTTCGCCTCTTCAAGAAGATGGTTCGCAAATTCAACCGCGAAGAAGATCGCAACATCAAAGTTTGGGGCGAGCACTACTACGACGAGTCGATCAAAGCCGGCGCTCTCCGCATCTACGAAAAGGACGAGACAGGATACACAACAACTTGGTTTCCGCGCATGCGCGAATGCATCCGTTGGTCGACGCCTGAAGAACGTGCTGACTCGTTCGAGCACCACGACAACGAAGGCTACCACGATCACTACGAAGACTAATTCGTAGCGCTCGAAAAAAGCTGATTTAAGAAGCCGGTCAGATGGATCGGCTTTTTTTATTTTTAGCGAGTCATGACCCTTCGCTGGCCAAAAAAGTACAAAGCCGCTGGTGGGTTAAACCAGCGGCCAACGGAGAATCAGAATCTTAAATCAATGGGTTTGAGCACCGTCCTAACGCTCGCCTTCTTAAGAATACAAACGGCGGGCCAAGCGTAGCGCTGCACGAACGTCCGGCTGCAGGCTGTTAAGCCTATGGACCGTGGTGGTTCGCGCAGAAGTGACTTTCCAAAAACTGTCGACATTCCAGCTTTGACCAAGCTCGCTACAGTTTCACCGAAAATGGACGACCTGAACTGACGTCGATCCGACCAAAGATTGAGTGTGAATGCATGGATCTGAGTCGGGATCGCGAGTCGAAAGTCGAGGCTTGAAAACCATTTTAGTTTACAAACAGACGTGGGTCGAGCGGCGCGGTTGGACTCAGGTCCGGACTGAGCTCACCGTCGAAGTGAGAGATTTCTTGAAACTGATAGAAGTGTCGACACTCAAGAAAGTGTCACGCGTTCTCTGACCGCGAAATCACCTTTGGTTTCTTCGACACGAGCGGCATCCATGTAGGGATCGTGTTCGAAGAAAAGGTACCAGTTTCCTTTTGCGGCGGGGGTGAGGAGTTCGCGCTTTTCCTCCATCAAGACCAGAGGCTGGAGATCGTATCCCATTACCCATGGAAGACGTATATGGGTGGAAGTGGGAATCAAGTCGCCACAGTAAACGAGCGTGTTCTCCGCATCCGAAACCAAGACAATCTGCTGGCCCACGGTGTGGCCGTCAGACGTACGAACCGAAATTCCTGGAAGTAAGTTCTCGACTGGACCGTCGAGGATCGTGAGCACGCCGGCTTCGTTCAAAGGCTCAAAGTTTGCCGAGTAATAGCTGGCTTTCTCTCGCAGGTTGGGTTTGCGAGCCGTTTCGAGGTTTGCGCGTTGGACGTAGTACTTGGCCTTTGGAAACGTGGGAACAAGCTTTCCATCTTTCTCGGTCGTGGCCCCACCGGCGTGATCAAAGTGCAAGTGGGTCAGGATCACGTGATCGATATCCTCGAGCTTAAGTCCATAAGAATTCAGGCTTTTCTCAACACCAGCCGAGTCGCTGACGTTGTACATCTCGGCGAATTTGGGACCTAGCTTTTCACCGTATTTGAATATAAAGTCCCGCCCGATGCCGCAGTCGATCATGACCCGTTGACCAGGGCCTCCATCCAGAAGGAGAGCTCGGGCCTCCATCGCGATCCGGTTGTGCGCATCGGCTGGATTGGTTTTCTCCCACAGTATTTTCGGGACGGTTCCAAACATCGCCCCGCCATCGAGACCAAAGACCCCAGTCGGAACAGGTTTGGTTTTATAAGGACCAATTTTCAAAGCGCGCGGCTGCAGCTGACCGGCAAAAGGATTCGTAATCGATCCAAGAGATTGCGGAACAGTTGGGTTAGCCATCGTTCGCCTCCAAAATTGGCGTTTGATTTTGGGGAGAGCTTAACGAGCTTCCCTGAAGGGATCAACAATGACGAAGAAATGGGAATATCCGTGGTGCGACATCCTTTCCAAGATTACGCCTACACCGACGATCGATAACGGTCTCAGCAAAGACGAAAAGATCGCGATCATCACGGAGAAGATGAAAGATGTGCTCGAGACACTTGGATTAGATTTGACGAACGATTCGTTGAGGGAGAGTCCCGCACGAATCGCGCGCATGTACGTCAACGAGATCTTCAAAGGTCTCGATGCCGCTCACTTCCCAAAGATCACCGTGATCGAAAACGAGATGAAGTACGATCAGATGATCGTCGTCCGAGATATCTCGGTCATCTCGACTTGCGAGCACCACTTTGTCACGATCGACGGGAAGGCCACGATCGCCTATATCCCTAAGGATAAAGTGATTGGTCTCTCGAAGCTCAATCGCATCGCGGATTTCTTCTCGCGTCGTCCTCAAGTGCAAGAACGCCTGACAAAGCAGATCGCTGAATGTCTTGTTCACGTTCTCGGGACGGAAGACGTCGCCGTCCATATCAATGCAAAACACTACTGCGTGATTTCGCGTGGAATTGAAGACGCAGCGAGTTCGACCATCACGAGCGAACTGCGTGGAGATTTCCGCAACGATTCGCGAACTCGCTCGGAATTTTTAAGTCACTGCGTGACCGGAAAACTCTTCGCCCAGTAGTCGACTTCGTTTTCGAAAAGCTACGGACATAAAAAAACGCGCGGCCATCCTGGTTCGCGCGTTTTTTGTTTTCTATTTTGATCAGCGGATTTCGATCCAGCTTAGCGAGACTTTTTGATCGCTTCGAGAACTTCGTCGTCAGTCCCTTTGCCGAACTCGAGAGCCTCGATGACCGGCAAGTACTTTAAGAGTAGATCAGGCATGCGGCTTTCCGAAGTGTTGCGTGCCGAGCATTGGAAGTAGCGAACTTCCATCTCAAGAAGCGAGCAGCCGAGAACGCGCGCGAAATCAGGAATACGGCGGCTGGGGAGAAGCGAAACTCCGCGCTCGATATTCGAGATCAACTGAGATGAGTCGTATCCCAATGCGATTGCGAGTTCAGATTGAGTGATGCGAGCTTGGCGACGGCAGTTACGCAGCCATTGACCAAAGGTCTTGCGACGCTCGAGCAGGTCACGATCTTTCTTTTCTGTCTCATCATTGTTGGCCGTCGATTGCGGTTCGACTTTCACGAGTTCCAACATATCATTCTCCTCTTCACCCATCGCCATCGAATGGCTTTCCGTTTCACGTTTGCTGAAGTTGCTGAACCGCGCTTTGAGTTTACAAATGCGTGTCTCCAGCAACCTTGTTTAATTAGTGTCGTCATTGTTGATGCTGAAATCAACGGGTGGACGTATCCTGTTTCCGTCATATCACTCGACACGCCTCACGTATGTTCGCGTTTTCGTCATACGGAGCCATTATCAATTCTGAATCTAACGGGCAAAATGGCGATCAGCGTAGCGAGAGTCCGCATGGCGATCAATGCTATTTCTTCTAGGATCTTGCGCAGAAATTCCATCGACGAATACGCCGCAGTTTGGAGCGTTGAAATCTCGAGATTGAGACAAGGCCGTTCGGAGTGTTGAGTGGCCGCAACTCGTCGACATGCCGAAAATGTAATGAGTCATCGGAGGCGGCACCGACCTGTTTCGATCCACCGTCTAGCTTGCGTCGGAGGCGTCGTCTTCGTTCTTGAAGGCATTGGGATTAATTCGCATCACCCAATCTCGATAGTGTTCGTAGATCAATTCGATCGGCGCCGGCGGATGAACGGGCCCAATATGGAGAGTGAGAACACCAGGCTTAGGGAAAAGGCGTCCTTTCGGCCAAAGCTCACTTGCTCCATCGAGATAGAGAAAGAGCAGGGGAGTTGTCGTTTTTTCCGAGAAGAGACTGACACCTCGTTTGAACTGTTGGATGTAGCCGTCTTTTGAACGCGTGCCTTCAGGGAAAATGATCAACCAAATTCTTTCGAGGTTGTTCAATAGAGTCAGGCAGAGCTGGACGGCTTCGCCTTTTCTCTCTTTGCGATCCATCGGAATCGCACCGAGGCAATGCTTGGAGAAGAACGTGAAAATGGGATTCGAGAAGAAGTAATCCTTCGCCGCCGTGATGTAGAGATCCATCCAGTAACGGAAAGGGACTGCCGCGACGATTGAAGTCGCGTCGAGATGGCTCGCGTGATTCGCGATCACCAAAAGGCGCGGATAGTTTTTATGGATCTCGTGAAAGTCACCTTTGACGTAAAGACGGATGTAAAAGCGGAACAAAAACTTAAGGATGATGGACCAAAGAGTCCGCATCACTAAGCTGAGAAGATCATAGTGACGCGTAAAAAGCGGTAGATGCTTCAGGTGAGATGGCAAGGCCATCCACTGGTCGTTATCGTAATCCCACTCTTTCACCGATCACATCCTACTCATTCAGATCCAACCGTTTACATGCCTCGCACAAAAGGCGCTAAGAAATTAGCGCTCTTATGCATATGCCCACGTGTCTGTAGATACCACATGACGTAATAGAAAATGGGCGCAACGAAAATCATTCGGTCCATGATCGTGAGCAGATCGCCGCGACCGATGATGAAAGGGCCCACGTCTTTGATGCCGAGGTCACGTCGAATTACCGAGAGAACGAGGTCTCCCAGGCTTCCGCCGAGAGCTGCCACGAGCCCCGCCGCGATCCAGAAAAGTTCGGTGCGATCCGGAAGAAGATGTCGCAAACCCCACGCGAGAATCAAAGTGAGTGCAAAAGCGATCATGCCGGCTTCAAGATTTCGCTTCGGTGAAATGCGCGAGAAAAGCTTCACCTTCCCGACGTTGCGGCTGAGCGTGAGGTAAAGGTTGTCGCAGACTTCCGTCAAAATGATGAGATAGAGGACCATGAAGGGGCCTCGCTCGAGCTGCCAAATCCAGCCGAGATGCATGAAAGCCCAACCCAAAAAGCTAAAACACATCAACGTTAAGCAAACGTATTGGATCATCTGCTTGGCCGAGTTGCGCAAAATCGGAATCAAGCAGATCGCGCCGAGAAAGATCATCGGAGCTAAGTTGTAGATCTCGCGGTAATCCAAGTGGATCGTGACTGCGAGACCGATGAGTCCGAGGTAGGTTGCCCACACGAAGTTGCTTCGGTGGTACATGCCCATCATCTGGAAGAAAATTTTCGCCCCGAGCATCGCGATGACCGTGAGAACGACCAGCGGCCATGGCGAAGGGAGTGCACAGAAAACCAGCAAGACGGGAGCCGCAAAGAGCCAACTCTTGAGCGATGCCCACGAGGCCGCCGTGTGCGTATTCTTGTGACGCACGAAGAAGAGGCCAAAGCCGACCGCAAATAGCACGCCCACAACGAGAAGGGCCGTCTCGCGATACAAAGGGTCTTGCCATAAACTTTGCTGCATCATAGCTCCGGCTTCAAATTAGCTGCGGCTCTCAATGTTATAGTCTTTCATCTTTTTGTAAAGACTCGAGCGGGAGATCTTGAGCAGCTGCGCCGTTTCGTCGATGTCATTGCCTTTTCCAAGGGCAGCGCGGATGAGGTCCGCTTCGTAATTGGCCAGCAATTCGTTGAGTCCGCGATTGAGATCAACAGCACCCACCGAGGCGCCTGCGGAGGTTCCCGACGAAGCTGACTTGTTCGAAGCGGGAAGTGACTTTAAAACATCATCCCGCCGAATCAGCGGGAGCGGTGAGTAAAGGCAGAGCTGTTCGCAGATGCGTTTTAGCTCACGAACGTTGCCCGGCCAGTGATGAGTCTTGAGGGCTTCGATCGCATCCGGAGCCATCGATTTATTTCGACGGGGTCGTTCTTTATCTAGAAAGTGCGCGACTAGTTCACCGATGTCATCGAGACGCGCCCGGAGAGGCGGAAGTAAAACTTTACGCCCGTTAAGGCGCCAAAGAAGGTCTTCGCGGAACTTTCCTTCCTTGACCATCTGATCGAGATTCTGATTCGTCGCTGCAATGACGCGGACCTGGACACGAATCGATTCCTTTGCGCCGACGCGGCGGACTTCTCCGTTTTCCAGAAAGCGCAGAAGCTTGGCTTGCTGTGAAGCGGGAAGCGCTTCGACCTCATCGAGGAAAAGGTCTCCACCGTGGGCCGCTTCCGCTAAACCCATCTTGTTTTGGTCAGCGCCGGTGAAAGCGCCGCGAACGTGACCGAAAAACTCCGACTCGAAAACGTTTTCAGGAAGCGCCGCCAAATTCACGCTGACGAATGGCCGCGACTGGCCGCCCTCTTGGGCGTAGATGAGCTGCGCGGCAACTTCTTTCCCGGTTCCGGATTCGCCTTCAATCAGAATCGGTCCCGGTTCCCCGCGAAGGGCCGCGAGTTTGCGTTTGACGTCCGTTGATTCAGAGCTTTCGCCAATCCAGGGACTGCGACCTGAAGCCGAGGACCTCGTTGCGGCTTCGCGCAGAAGGTGTAAAGCTTCGATCTTTTCGAGGGTGAGCAAAAGCTCTTCCGGCGTCAGAGGTTTTGCGAGAAAACGGGATGCGCCTGCTTTTAAACACGCCTCCATCAGCTCCCGATCGAGATCGCCCGACATCGCGACGATCTCAAGATGAGGATCGGCTTGATGCAGCCGCGCGATCATCTGAACGCCTTCGGCTTTCGCCATATTTCCGGTGAGATGCATATCAACGAGAGCGGCCGCGAACGGACCTTGAGGCGCTATGTGCGGATTTGAAGAATGCACCATGCGCCATTGATTCGGCAGCGCCATGCGGATGCTGCTTGCGATCAAGTCGTCGTCGTCAATGACCAGTAGCTTCAAACGCGTTTCGCTCACCGGGACTGCTCCTGTCGATGGACTCCTGTCAGAAATGCAACACGTTAATCCTATTCATCTCTGGTGGCCTGTGACAACATCTGGAGCGATTAGCAAGAATTTGAGTTTTCGTTTGAGGAAGACACGTCATGATCCGCACGACTGGCCCCACACGTATTTTGCTTCTCGAAGGTATTCATCCGATTGCGAAGGAGTCGTTGGAAAGAGATGGCTTCGAAGTCAGATTGGAGTCTTACTCTCCGGGGGAAGCCGAACTCAAAGAGTGGCTTAAAGGCGCAGATGCGGTTGGAATTCGCTCGAAAACGCAATTGACCCGCTCCGTTCTTGAGGCGAATCCCCACATTCACGCGATCGGTACTTTCTGTATCGGGACTGATCAAGTTTCGACCGTTACGGCGAACGAGCTCGGGATTCCGGTGTTCAACGCTCCTTACTCAAACACGCGGAGCGTAGCGGAACTCGTCATCGCTGAGATTGTCGCGCTCGCTCGCCAACTCGGTGATCGCAGCATGAAGGCGCATCAAGGGGAGTGGCTCAAGTCGGCGGAAGGCTCACGAGAGATTCGGGGTAAAACATTAGGTCTGATCGGTTACGGTCACATCGGAAGCCAAGTCAGCGTTCTGGCTGAAGCGTTCGGAATGCGCGTGGTTTATTACGACATCATCAAAAAACTTCCGCTCGGTAACTCGCAGCCTTGCCGAACGCTCACTGAGCTTTTAACTCAATCGGACTTCGTAAGCCTCCATGTGCCCGACACCAAGCAAACGCGCAACATGATCGCTCGCGAGCAAATCGCCATCATGAAGCGGGGAGCCTACTTGATAAACGCGAGTCGTGGCACCGTCGTTAACATAGCGGATCTTGCGGTTGCCATCCAGGAACGCCATTTGGGTGGAGCTGCGGTGGACGTTTTCCCAAACGAGCCGGCTAGCAACAAAGATAAGTTTGTTTCCGAACTCCAAGGTCTGCCGAACGTGATCCTGACTCCTCATATCGGTGGCTCGACACTTGAAGCCCAAGAGGCGATCGGGGTGGAAGTTTCACATAGCTTGTCAGGTTTCCTGTTGAGCGGTAGCACACGTGGTGCCGTGAATTTTCCGAACGTTGATTTGCCGGTTCTTCATCAGGATTGCCACCGGATCATCAACGTTCACCGAAACGTTCCCGGCGTTCTCTCCGACATCAACGGGATCGTGTCGGCCGTCGGCGCCAACATTCAGGCGCAATCTCTCGCAACGGACCCAACGATTGGATACCTCGTCATGGACATCCAAAAAGGCGAAGCCAACGAAGTCGCGGCACGGATTGAAAAACTAAAGACCAGCATTAAAACGCGAGTCGTATTTTAAATTTCGGCTTCAAAAAACTTTTGGTTTCACTTCACGTCACTTCACTTCATCGGCGCGCAAGATTTCTTCGCGTCGTTTTGTCATCATGTCGCGCACGCGCTCAAGAGCTTTGCGTGCTCGAGTGAGACGTTCTTTTTGGAGATTCGAAAGCGGTTCATTTTCGTCTGGTAGATCCAGCATCGCTTCGATACATCCCATTGCGATCCCGATCGGCGTGGCGATGTCGTGCATAAATTCGCGCTCTTTACTCTTAACGGCTTTCGACACGGAAACACTCCTGACCTGGTGAACTCGGCTTTCGTGCATAAGGGCTTTTCCCGATTATCCCGACGCTCCCGCAAAACTGCAGCAGGAAAGACGTCCAGCGCTCTCTTGAGCCATGCCAAAGGCCAGCTCGCGCCGTAAAAGGCAATCAAATGCGCGATTAAAAGAAACCGAGACACTTTAAACATCGTGGAATCTCGACCCTTTTTCGCGCTTAACGATTTCATCAACTCTCATCCTGAGGCCTCGATCATCCGATGAGCTTCTGTAATCCTTAACGAAGCGGGGAGACCGAGAGCGATGAGCAAAGCACGCATCTTGATCGTCGACGATGAAGAAGATCTCAGAGATGTCCTCGAGCATCAGCTTAAACCATTGGGCTGCTCGATTGAACTTGCCGTGAATGGCCGTGAGGCCCTTGCGAGAGTCGAAGCGGCTCGTTTTGATGCAATCCTCAGCGATATCAGCATGCCGGAGATGAACGGACTCGAGTTTCTCGCCAAGGTTCGCGAACGCGGTATCGATACGCCGTTCGTGATTCTCACGGGTTTCGGGGACAAAGCAAAAGCGGTCGAAGCTTTGCGCTTAGGTGCGTTCGACTTTCTCGAAAAGCCCTGGGAGCCTGAGCTATTGCGGACGACCATGAAGTCCGCCGTCGACCTCGGTTCCATGATGCGTGAGCTCGACTCCGACATGGAAAAAATGCTGGAGACGATGAAAAACGCAAGCGAGGAGCAGCGTCAACAAGTTCGTAAGATGCGCGATGTTCAGCGTTCGCTGCTGCTCATGCGGATCCATAAGAACTTGGTCAGAAAGACCGCGTAATTCGATTTTGTTTGCTGGGGTTTGTTTCGAGGCAGGAGCCGCAATGATGAATTGGAAAAAGTTTGGTGACAATCTAGAGCGTGTCGGAACGTTGACGGATGCGCTCGGTGACGACTTGAACCGACTTCAAGCCGATGAGGCTGGATTTCAACGTCTATCGGCCATCTTGAAAACACATTGCGGAATCGATCTTCCGTTGACGCCTAAAAATTTGAGTTTGATGGCATCACGGATGCGCAAAGTCCTGAACGCGCGCAAGATGGCCAGTTACGCCGAGTATGCCACTTTGCTCGAAGGTGGACAAAAGGGCGCCCTCAACGAATTCGTTACGGCGCTGACAACAAACACGACACATTTTTTCCGCGAAGCTGAGCATTTTGAACATTTAAAAACGATGCTCCCGACGCTTTTCGCGAATAAGCGAAAAGCGGGTCAGCCTAATGAGCTGCGAGTCTGGTGTGCGGCCTCAAGCACGGGTCAAGAGCCCTACACGATACTGATGACCTTGCTCGAATCAGGAGCTCTTCCGCCAAATTGCGATATCAAATTCTTAGCAACCGATATCGATTTGACGGTTCTCGAGAAAGCAGCGCGGGGCGTTTACAAGGAAGAAGAAACTGAAAATATTCCGCCGCTCTTCCTGTCTAAATATTTTGAACAGGATCAAACGAACGATGGTTCGAAGTGGCGACGTGTACTCCCTGAGTTCGGTTCGAAGATCCGTTTCGCTCCGCTAAATCTGGTCGAGGCGTGGCCGTTCGAAAAGCAGTTCGATATCATCTTCTGCCGAAATGTCTTGATCTACTTCGATAGCGTCACGGCCCAGAAAACGATCGAGCGCATGGCGCAGCAACTGAATCCGGGTGGTCTTCTTTACGTGGGTCACTCCGAAAGTGGTCACGTGAAAACACGGCTTGTGCGCGCGATGAGCGCGGCCGCTTATCAGAAGATCGCTGCTTCCGTAAAAACTTGAGCGTGTCTTGACGAGATGAGGTGCTAGGTGAGCGCAAATAAAGTCAACGAGCTTCAGGCCGAGCTACCTAAGCTGCGCCAATACACGGACGATCTCACGATCGATCCCGTTGCTGCAGTATCGGGCCTGATTTCTGTCTGCGATACCCAAAAAGATATCGCAAGGAAACATGGTTTTGCTTTCTGCGCGGGTCTTTTAGAAGAGTGGCTCATGGAGTTGATCGCGATCAACGTCGGCTTCAAAGAGCTTAACGGCCGGCATAAGGACGATGAGCTTTTCGTCTTTCAATTTTTTATCCAGGACGTCATCCAAAACCTTGAGGGTTATTTCACGGGACTTGCCTCAACGGGTAACGACTCGAAAGCGCAAGTTGAAGTTCGATTGCCGTCGGTTCGCATGCTCCAGACGTGGAGACCCTCGCTCGATCCGAATAAGTCGATTAGCGAAACTCCAGCGACGGTCATTGCTGAACCGGAGAAAGTTGAAACTGCTCCGGTCGTCGCTGCCCAGCCGACACCCGTCGTTGAAGCGATGCTCGTCCAGGAAGTTGCTCAATCCGCAGAGGCTGCTCCCGCGTCTGTCGCACAAGTTGCCGCAGCTCCGGTTGCGCTAAAAGGGCAGGCGAGTGCCACTTCGCACCTTTATCTACTTTGTAAGAGCGCTGTCACACGTGGTGAGAGCGCTAGCTTCGCGATCCCAATTCAGCAAGTCGTTCAAGTGATCATCTCGCAACCGATCATTGCACTCCCGAACGCGACTCCGGGATATTTGGGAATCCTCAATCTTCGCGGGGAAACGGTTCCTGTCCTCCGGTGCGATGATCGTGAAGAGATCGAAACTTCAACGGGCAAAGACTACATCGTGATCGCGACGATCGAGGGTAAGAAATTTGGTTTCCGAATGGAACAGGTTTTGAGCGTCTCGGATCTCGATGCTGGAACTTTTCAAGAATCGCGAGATCTCCTAGCACAAGCGAGATCGAGCTGGGTTACGCATCTTGCGCGGAAGGATGACGAGATCGTTCTCGTCATGGATCTCGCGAAAGCCCTCGTGGCATGAAGACTCTTTTCCTCTTTCCTGGACAGATGGCCTTTTGCCGTGAGCCGACGGTCGTCTCGACGATGCTTGGCTCTTGCGTCGGCGTAGCCCTTTACGATCGACGTTTAAAGATGGGCGGGCTCAATCACTATTTGCTCCCGGAAGTCATCGGCAATGAGAAACCTTCGCCACGCTACGGAAGTTTTGCATTATCGGCGTTGATCGACGCAGCCCTTGCGGCAGGTTCTCAAAAACGGGATCTTGTTGCGCGCGTTTTCGGTGGCGCGGCAGTCTTGGGGGATGTATCGATCGGGCAGAAGATCGGCGAGAAAAACGTTGAGATTGCGCTAGAAGTCCTTGCCCGCGCCGGAATTCAGGTTGCTGAACAAAACGTGCGCGGTGAGCGCGGACGCAAGATCGCATTCAACACGAGTACGGGTGAAGTTTCGCACTCATTTGCGGGCGAGCGGATCGAGAATTTAGAGCGCGACCTTCTCGAAAGTGCAAAATCTGGCGCAAGGCCCGCAGTCGAAAAGTCAGCAGCATCTTCTCTGACGTTCAAACGAGCTGAGCCTGGTCCACTCTTTGTCATTGCCGTAGCTGGAAATACCGGAGCCGCAAAGAGCGTCGTGAAAATGTTGAGTAGCATGACTAAGGATTGCCCACCGTTGGTTATCGCGGTCACCGGCTTTTTGAATGGTCTTGCGCAATTTCTCAATGAGACTTCAAAGCAGACTTCCATTGATCTCAAACTGGCCGGCTTCGGCGCAACGTTAGCGCGCGGAACGGCTCTTTTTATTCCCGAAGGTGCGCATGGCGAAGTCCGGCGCAACGGTGGACAGTTTGTTTTGGATGTCTCGGCCGGTGCTCCGATCTTGGGTCAAGCTCCGTCGGGGAATAAACTTTTTTCGAGTGTTGCCACTGCCGCGGGCTCGAATGGTGCCGGAGTGTTGCTAAGCTCTTTGGGCTCTGATGGCCTTAAAGGCCTCGAGAGGCTGAGAAGCGTCGGTGCGCTCACGCTTGTTGAAGATCCGAAAGAGGCTTCTTATCCCTTCGTCCCGCAGCTCGCGATTTCGGAAGGCTTAGCTTCTGTTGTCGTAAAAGCTAGCGATATCTTTCACACCTTGCAGGCCCACCAGAATCGGAGAGTCGCATGAGTCTCTCGAATAAAAACGGCAAAATTCGCGTCTTGATCGTGGATGATTCCGCCCTGATCCGTTCGATGTTTTCGAAAATTCTGGGTGCGGACCCAGGAATTGAAATCGTCGGCATGGCGCCGGATCCGTATGTGGCTCGCGAAAAGATTGTTGAGCTGAAGCCCGATGTCATGACTCTCGATATCGAGATGCCCCGCATGGACGGTATCACGTTTCTCGAAGCAGTGATGAAGCACATGCCGACGCGCACGATCGTGATCAGCTCGCTATCGACTAAAAATTCGGAGCAGGCTCTTCGCGCGATGGAAGTCGGTGCGGTCGACGTGATGGCCAAGCCTGCTCTCGACGTGACTCACACGCTCGAAACGCTTAGGCAGGAACTTGTCGAACGGGTGAAAGCTGTGGCGAGAGCGCGTTTGCTTGCGCCCCAAAAGCGCGCGGCACCATCGGCTGCGGTCGCGCGACCTGTAGCAACCGAATCGATGTCTCGCACGACTCACCAAGTTCTCGCGATCGCGTCTTCCACGGGCGGAACAGAAGCACTCAAAGATGTTCTGCCTCATTTGCCGGCTGATATCCCGGGAACGGTGATCGTTCAGCACATGCCTCCGGTCTTCACGAAGACTTTTGCCGAGGCCCTGCAACTGCTTTGTCCCTTCGAAGTTCGGGAAGCGGCTGATGGCGACCGCGTTGTTCCTGGCCGCGTTTTGATCGCGCCCGGAAACTTCCATATGGAACTCACGCGAAGTGGTGCGTTCTACTTCGTGAAGCTCCATCAGGAACCCTTGCTGCACGGTGTGCGCCCCGCGGCTGATTATTTAATGAAGTCAGTTGCGAGGTTCGCCGGTCGCAACGCGGTGGGCGTGGTGCTTACGGGAATGGGCCGTGATGGTGCCGCCGGGTTGCTTGCGATGAAGCAGGCGGGTGCATACACGATTGCGCAGGATGAGAGCACGAGCGTAGTGTACGGGATGCCGAAAGAAGCCGTTGAGGTGGGAGCCGTAGATCGGGTGATGCCGCTGGGCTCGATTGCGGGGGAATTGATCTCGCAATTTAAAAAACGCGCGGTCGCCTAGTGAACTGGCCTACTTTGTTGCAGTTTAGAAGGTTGCTGACGCTAGGTTGATCTCGGCAAGAGTGGCCAGAATCTTGCTCATCAGGCGTCCATGTCGCGCGCCTGCCCTTATTGTTCACATCACAAAACGAGTTCATCCGAAACTCGGAGCATCGTCCGGGCAGGATGGTTTCGCCGTAAGTCCGACGGCCAGCGTGTGCAGCGCTATCACTGCACCTCGTGCAGTCGTGGCTTTTCGAGCGCGACATTTAACGATTGCGTCCGACAAAACAAACGCCACTTCAATCACAGGGTAAAAATGGATTTCGTTGAAGGCGTCTCGATGCGCGCAATTGCGCGCAAACACAATCTGCATCGTACCACCGTGAAGAGGAAGCTTATCTATCTCGGCGCAA
>SYLX01000193.1 GCA_005808505.1 Bdellovibrionales bacterium
CCGAAACTGCGGATGTGAAGATCCGAAAGCTGCACGATCTTGATCGGAGTTTCAAGTTTAGCAGCAACTTTGTGGCGTGTGACTTCGATCCAAAAAGGTTCAATCGCGACGGCATAGATCCCAACGACAACTGCAATCGCGAACAATACGAGCAATAAACGTTTCGTCATCGAGCTATCATTCGATGAGATTCAGCCGAGCGCAAGCACGGCTGATCTCCTTGCTACTTACGCAGTGCTTCTGCAAAAGGAAACTGGTACCACCTCAAGGCCGCTGCTGGTAGCTCAGCGCCATCTGCCAGTTCGTGCCGACGGAGCTTGATCGTCCTTCGACAAGCGAGTTGTTCGGGCAAGTGCCGAACGCCGTGAAGCGGTCCCAAACCGTGCCGTCAGCATTGTAAATATAGACGCGCGGATTTTCGTCGACGATCACGCGCACACGAACCATGGCGACACCGGGCCGAGGACCACGGATCTGCATCTCAACCAGACGATTCGTGTCGAGCTTCGCGGGAATCGCGATCGGAAACCGCCCGCCCGATGTCGACGGAGGCGTGTAAGCGAAAGGTCCTGCATCAATATAGTAGTGGGTCTCGCCGCGAGCGGAGGTTCCGCGAAGGGCTCCGGCCGTAAAGTTGCGTGGATGACTAGCCTCCCAGGTGTTCACTTTTGCGATGAACGGAATGCAGTCCGCCTTCGCCTGAAACGAAACGACCGTCGCTGCTATCAACAAAATCGATTTAAACATGATGTCTCCTTAGTGAGTGGTCTCCGCACACTTAGCAAAGCAATCCCGAGGCCAACCGAAACGACACCAACTCACTGGCCCGAGTAAAAACGAAATCGAAAGTGGCCATTGTCGGCGCGAACGCCAACCGGCCCCGAGAGACCGCGGACGAGTTTTGTTGGTAAAGAGCCTTCCCAGATTTCCCGCCCGTTGATCTGCACACTTAAAAGTCGCGTTGAAGGATCATAAACAGATTGGAGATCGCGATAAGATCCGCTACGTGCCGAAAGATCAGCAGGAACCGCAATCGAAGCTACATTTGTATAACCTTGCCCGCCACACTCGGCGGAAGTTGATCCTGAATGTCGCTTCACCGAAACCACAATGCGTTCTTGAGGAAACAAACGCCACATCACATAGATGAGGTTGCATGGATCTTTCGACATCAGCTTCTGCCCGACTTGAATTCGTACTTGTCCACCTTCGGTCGGCTCAGGATTCGGCAGGGCTTCGCGGTACGCAAACGAGAGCTGCGACGCCGTGGAAACGGATGACCGCGATGTTGCCCGGAACACGGGTGCTTTTACCTCGATAAGACCTGAGCCAAGAAGGCGCGTGCGATCTTGGCCGGAGGTGATTTGCAAATCAGAAAGCGGAAGCTCCACCCAATCGGCGTAGGCCGCTTTTGAGAAAGCCATCAAAAGAAAGAGAAAAAGGAAGAATAAAAATCTCGGCATGTGTTTGCTCCTTCCGAAAACAAAAGCGTAGACACGGGAGCTTCCGTCATGCAACCGCACCTTAAACAAGAATTGTTTCCAAACGACACCATAGCGTTGGACCGAACTTCGACGGGCGCAGTTTGTCACCATGACAGACCATCAACTAAACGAGACTTATTCACACTCAACGCCATGAGTGCCGCAACTGGCTTGTTTGTTCGGCGGCCAACGGTCTCTCTGCCTAACTATTGCAAAGATGCTGACAAGGTTGGCGCGCACCTTGCTTTACTAGATCGTGCATCCTGATCGACACCAGTGACTCAACACCGAATGGAGACAACTATGAAAACGCTTAAACTTCTCTCGCTTCTCCTCTTAGCCGTTGGCCTCAGCAGTGAGGCATTCGCAGATAGCAGCGGACCATTCACGTGCACGATCCAGACATATAATGGACGTTACCTAACTGCCGTTGGCGGAGGTGGACGCTTGAGTGACGTGATTCATTCAGACGCCACACGCGCGAGAACTTGGGAAACGTTCAAGCTCATCGACTCAAATTCAGGAACTCCAAACGTTCGTTACGGAATCCAAACGAGTCGCGGGTATTTTTTAACTGCCGTGAGTGGCGGAGGACGCATCACCGACGTGATTCACTCAGACGCGACGGTGATTCGCGATTGGGAGAAGTTTGAGTTCCTCGCCCTCGGAGGCGGCTGGTACTCGATCAAGACGATCAATGGAAATTACCTCACCGCCGTCGGTGGTGGCGGCCGGATCACCGATGTTCTCCACACGGATGCGACTCGCGTGGGGAACTGGGAAAAATTCTACGTCAACTGCCGAAGTGGACTTGAGTGAGGTCAGTCATTGCGTCCTGAAGGAGTCTTGTTATCCTGATCTTCCATGGATCAGAAAAGAATCAGACTCCTTCGATGGATCGTTTTCAGCGTCTGCCTCATCCTACTTTTCCCTCTGGTTTGGCCGATCGTCTTCGCGATGGGAGCACCGGGAAATGATCGCTCGCGCTTCCGCGATGTTCCGCTCGATTTAATTGGGCTTGTTTTGAACTTCGCGATCCTTTCCGTCGCGTCACGCGTGAAATCGACGCTCCTGAAGGAAGGAAAGATTGATCTCAAAACCCGCGCGGGAGTCGCGTTCATTTTAGCTCTCAATGCGGGCGTGATGACCGAGCGCCTTCTGCAGCAGAGCGGGCTTGGATGGATTGGTTTCTTTCAAGGCCTTGACGCGGAAGTCTTCTTCTTCCGACTCGACCTTGTGACAATAGCTTTGGCGGTGGCAGCTTTACTGGTGAAGCCGCAGATGCTCACAACGAAGAAGAAGAAGCGGCGTTAAGCGCTCGACCCCGTAGCGGTTTCGCTGATCATAGCGCGTCGCATCCCGCAGTGATGCCTAGCGCGTTTGTGTTGCGCGCCGCTTCTGCAAAAGGAAAGTGGTACCTACTTCTCCCCGATCAGGACGTACTCGTGGCTGCGGTTGGTGGCGAAGGGATCGCTGCTTTTCTCGCGTTCAACATCCTCGTAAAGGATCACGCGCTCTTCATGCATGCGAAATGGTCCTGAAAGGGCGCGGTACAGATCCCACGCAAGCGGCACCCACTGCCCTTTCACCCTCGTGTTCTGCGCGCACATGACAACGACTCCGCCCGGTGCAAGCACACGGTGACATTCGCTCGCCACTTTCGCGAGCATTTCGCAGTACTTCGCATAATCCGACTCGAGATAAAGCTGATCACCACCGGCAGACCAGTTCTCGTGCGAAGCCTCTCCGGCACCAAAATAAGGGACAGAGGTCAAAATCAGCTGAAAGAATCCGTCCTCAAATGGGAGATCCAGAGCCGAGCCATGGAGGAACTTGGAAGCATCGACACCCGCACGCCGCAGACGCGAGCGCGCGGCCTCAACGCGTGAAGCTTCAATTTCCGTAGCGTAACCGTCAAAGCCAAGTTCCGCACACGCGAGCAAAGTCGTACCTAGACCACCGAAAGGATCAAGAACACGAGCCCCCGACACACGACCGTAATCGCGCAACAGCACCCGCATCTGCTCGATCCAACCGATGTCGCGAAACTCGAATCCATCGTGCGATTCGCGAGCGAGATCGTGACGAGAGTTATGCTCTTGCTTGAAAACGATCCAACTCGACTTCATTCAGCAGCCTTCATCAGGATATGAGTGTTTGGGTCCCAATCAGCGCAGAGATTTCCGTTCGCGTGGAACACAAGCTTATAGACAGCATCGCTTCGGTGCGAGGACTTCATGCGCGCGTAGTCGGAAGTCTCAAAGATCACGTCGAGCTTGTTCTCCCAACGGCAACGAAGGTTCCAGTAGTAGTAACCTTCGGTGAGTTCCACCGGGCGGAAGCCCGAGCCAACGCGAACGGCGCCGTCAACGAGCGGCTCGATCGGAACTCTCGCCTCTTCGACGTATTTCGATGTGACGTTTGGTTTGTACAGATCGTGCAGCCGTGAGAGTTCGCGGAAGACCACGGTCTTCACACCTAGACGCGAGGCCCACTCAAGATAACGCTCAACCGTTTCAATCGAGTCGACACCACGGCGTTGCACGACGCAAACAAGTTTCACCGGAACGTGTTCAAGAGCTTGGCGCACGGCAGATTCGAAAACCTCCGTCGCCGCAACGGCAACACCCGGACGATAATTCATGATTGCATCGTTGCGAAGTTGATCTGGACTGTGACGGGACATCTCTACCCGATCGAGTCCAAGCGAAGCTAAAGCCATCAACACTTCACGCGAGCTATCCACCTGGGGCGCAAGACCTGTTCCGTTGGAGTAGAGGATCTTCTCATCGAACTCCCCGCCTTCCCCTTGGAACTCACGGCTTGCTTGCAAGACATCGAGAAGCCAATCGACTCCCATCGTGGCCTCGAGCCCCGAGAGTGATAATCCGAGAGGCAGGCCGCGAAGTTCAGAAAACACCGAGCGAAGTTGCGCGCCGTATCCGGCTCCAGGCCGCAATGAAGCCGACAATTGCGTTGCATGCTTGTAAAGCAAAGCCTCAGAGCAGAACTTGCAACGAGCCGTGCAAGGAGCCACCGACGCAAATGGTGTAAACGTAATCGGCAGCGCAAAATCTCGTGCCACTCCCCGAACGGAGTGCCGTTGAAAACTCTGCGACTTCACGATCGTCGTTTCGACGTCGAGTTCGCGAAAGCGTTGCGGGAGCCAGAGATCGTCAACGACCGCCGCGGCGAAGGAAGCTTTGGATAATGTGGAAGTGGTCTTCAAAGAACTGGCCCTCCATTTTCGCGAGATCAAGTAACGGAACCCATTTGGCGTCGGCCGCATCGTCGCTTGCTTGAATGCGCGCCAAGCGGTCACCGGGAAGCTCAAAGAAGTGTGCATGCGTGATCGTGCGCCCACGGCTTGAACGCAGAGGATGATCAAAGGGCTTCGCTTCTTTCATCGATTCGCGGAGAACCGATTCAGGAACATCGATTTGCGTTTCTTCCTTTAGCTCGCGAATCGCGCAGTCAAAAAGACGCTCCTGCGGATCAAGAAAACCGCCAGGGATCGCCCAAAGATTTTTGCCCGGCGACTTTTTACGCTTAATCAAAATCATATGACCCGCTTGCACGACGATCGCATCAGTCGTAACAAAAACCGGCGGGAAGGGAGCTTTTGACCACGACTCCTTGTACTTATCCACCGCGCGTTGCTCTTCTTGAAGAAGCGCGTACTCCGGAGTGTTCGCGAAATGCTTCAAAAATGCTTTCGTTGATTCAGAGAGCTTCGTTTCAACGGCGGCTGATCCGGATTCGCGTAAATATCTCTCGCGAAGCGGCGTTGCGCTCGTCTCTTCCGTTGAGGCAACGTGCTCGTACTTCCAATCCGGAAACCAACGAAGGTAGGAAGACGTTGCATCCTTCTCGAAGCCAAAGAGTGTCGTGGTTCCTCGCCCGCCAAGCTCGCGCACCTTTTCTATCACCTCGTTAGTCCAGGCCGCGTTGTTGTAGAAGTAATCGCGGACTTCCGCGAACTTGACCCGACCCTTTTCATCACCCGAAAGATTCTCTTCGATCATCGTGCGCCGCTCGGAAGCCGAGAGCGGATTGCGAACGTTACGCGATGAATGAGCTGAGCCGAGGACAATCACAATGATGTCTGAAGTCTTCAACGCTTGCGTGAGCAAATATCGGTGACCCGAGTGAAACGGTTGAAAACGACCGATGATGACGCCAACACTTTGACTCATAATCACCCTTTCAAAAGGTCAGCGCTTTTTACGATCTTGATTCCGGCGTGCCGCATTTCTTCGATTGCCTTCTTCTCGTCGTCAGGCGAAAGGTTCACGGCGCGCGAACCGTCAGTCACGAGTGTTGTATTGAAGCCAAGTTGCTTTGCATCGAGCGCGGTGAATTTCACGCAGTAGTCAGTTGCAAGACCAAGGACTACGACATCTTTTACGCCTTTTGATTTGAGGTAATCCCCAAGGCCAGTTGATTTTTTGTGACCGTTATCGAAGAAGCCCGAATAGCTATCGATACCAGTGTCAGTTCCTTTGCGAACGACGTGATCAACGGATTTCACGTTGAGCTGCGAGGCAAACTCAGCACCCTTGGTGTTTTGCACGCAGTGATTCGGCCACATGACCTGCGCAAGCCCATTGAGTTCGCCCATCTCGCCAATCTTCTTGCCGGCGTTATTTGAGGCAAAACTTCCGTGATTTGTCGGGTGCCAATCTTGAGTCGCGACGACAAGGTCGAAGAGTTGACCCTTCTTTGCCGCTAAGTTGTTCGCGACCGAGATCACTTCGTCTCCGTGAGGAACGGCCAAGGCACCACCGGGGAGGAAGTCATTTTGGATATCGACCAAGATTAAAGCTCTCATGGGAGCCTCCTTTTATATCTCGAATTTAAAACCCGTACGGCTCAACGCCTTGTACTTAGCCGCATCGAACTTATAGAGCTGCGGCGCTCGGTAAGCGACGTTGGTCAGTTTTTTATCTGTCTCTTTCAACACGCCCGTTGCGAGGATTTTCTTTCTGAAATTCCGTTTGTCCAACTTCTCACCGGCGAGCGTCTCGTAGAGATCTTGAAGTTGCGTGAGAGTGAAGACTTTCGGCAAAAGCTCGAAGCCGATGGGTTCGTAGCGAGCTTTATTTCTCAAGCGAGTAAGCGCCGTCGCGACGATCTCTTTATGATCAAAGGCAAGCTTCGGCAGCTCATCGAAGCGAAACCACTTCGCACGGCTCGCATCCGTAGAAGCGACGGGATCATGCGCCGTTGGTTTTACGAGCGCAAAATACGAAACCGAGATGACCCGCTCGCGCGGGTCACGATCAACACCGCCGAATGTGTAAAGTTGCTCGAGGTAAACATCGCTGACGCCGGCTTCTTCCTTAAGCTCGCGGTAAGCGGCTTCTTCGAGAGTCTCCTCGACGCGCACGAAACCACCCGGGAGCGCCCACTCACCTTTGAAGGGCTGCAGACCGCGCTCGATCAAGAGAAGCCACAAGGCTTGCTCTTGGTAACCGAAGACGACGGTGTCCACGGTCACAGCCGGTCTGGGGTATTCGTACGAGAAGCTCATCCCTTCAGCCCTTCTAACTCGCGAAGTTCTTTTTCGAATCCACTCGAGAGGATTGGAAAACGGCACCACGTCTTTGGATCCAAGCTCTCATCATCAAGATGGAATGCGGGCGCGTAGCGCTCACGCTTCCATTGATTGCGGCACCAGAGACGGAAGAACTTCGCAATGTATGTTTTCAACTTCGCAGGTGCGATCTCTGGATTCGCCATCGCCAACGGCTCCAGGCACTCGGCCGGAGATTTTTTATCGCGGATCGCGAGGCGCTCGATCTCATCGAGCACGTCATACGGCATGAGATCGTCTTCATCGGTTTGATTCTGCGTTAACGGACGAAGCTCCGCAGTCGGGGGCTTGGCGAAAACAGTTCTCAGCGAAGGAAAGCTGCGCAGTCCCTCAGGACCTTTTTCGCAAAGCCACTCGGCCCACGTCCGCAAGAAGGCTTTATCGATGCCGCCGATCGGAGAAAGACCACCGCAAGTGTCGCCGTCCATCGTTGCGTAACCAACAGCTGCTTCCGACCGGTTACTCGTTGCGAGTAAGAGCGCATTCTTGATGTTCGCGATCATCCAGATACTTGGCCCACGCGTGCGGGCCTGGATGTTCTGGAGCGCGATATCGTGTTTCTCCCAAGTGAGCGCTTCACCGAGAGCATTCTCAATGAGACCGCGATACTGCTTAAGGATCGGATCAACACTCCAATCAAAGAATGTCGCGCGCGCATCCTCGGCGATCGCCTTTGCGGCGGACTCGGTAGCTTCTGAGCTGTTCTTTGTCGATTGATATGCCGTCGTGATGAAAGCTTTCTGCAGCTCCGCAAGCGATTTCGCGTTACGTGCGAGCGGGCTGTAGCCAAGCTTCTCAATGAGCTTCGCAAAGCCAAGTTCTTTTTCAGGGAGCGCAAAAGCGGTGTGACAAAGAAGCGTCACGGCAGCCGAATCGATGCCGCCACTCAGTGAAACGACAAATCCGCTTTGACGACTTTTTCTTAAGAAGTCGAAGAGCCCGAGGCTTACGGCACGCGTGAACTCTTCTTCTTTCACGCGAGGAGACTTCTCCCAAGCCGCTCTCTCGAACGTTTCGGGCGCGAGGCTTGCTTTTGGGAGCGTGAATTCAGCTTCGACCCTGAGATCATTACGGTCTGTATCGTCAGGGCGATAGCTCGAGCTTCTTGCGCGGCTTACGCGGTTGCGATTGATATCGATCGTGCAGGATGTGACTTGCACATCTGCGAACGAAAAGCGCGGTCCGCACGCCACGATGTCTCCATGATCGGCGATCAAGACGCCACCATCGTAGATGATGCGACCGGCTTCGTTCCCTAGCAAGTTGCTATAGACATAGCCGACATTGAAGGCGCGCGAACCCTCTGCAACGAAGCGCTTACGAACTTCGATCTTACCGAAAGCAAAGTGACTTGCGCTCGGATTCAAAATGACGTCGACCGCACGGCGAGCGAGGCCCGCCCCAGGGCGATGCGCGACCCAAGCCTCTTCGCAAATTTCGAAGCCAATGCGAACACCGTTAAAGTCAAAGTGGAGATCACCAAATGGGTATTCACGGCCATCGATTTCAACGGTCGTTGCGCGCTCTTGCTCCCAAGCTTTAAACCAGCGCGGCTCGTAGTGAACCCCATCGCCGGCTAGCGCTTTTTTCGGAACAAATCCGATGAGCTTTTCATCCGCGATCATCACCGCGCAGTTATAGAGGGATCCACCGAAGCGAACCGGAAGACCGAGCGAGAGCACGAGACCTTTCGTTTCCGGCACAAGCGAGAAGAGCATTTTCATCGCTTCTTCCTGAACGTGCGGATTGAAGAAGGCGTCTTCACATCCGTAACCCGTGATGCAAAGCTCAGGGAGGCACAAGACACTTGCACCTTGTTTGCGGGCTTCTGCAATTGAAGCGACGATACGGGCGCGGTTTCCGTCCCAATCGAAAGGTGTTTGGTTGAGCGCGGCTCCCGCAACTTTAATGGCCAGCATCTCGGGCTCCTTTGAGATAGTTTGCAAAAAGATCCGCAGACGAAAGCACCGTTACGAACGGATCTTTGATCGCAAGCGCGTTCGGATGGCTATCGGTGCAGGAGACTCCGCTGATCACGCCGCCTTCTTTCAAACGCTCGACAGCACCATCGGTGAAAAGGCCATGCGTGCAAATGACAGAGACGTCGCGCGCGCCGGCTGCTTTGTAGGCTTTCGCGGCCTGGAGGATCGATTTGCCTGAACGA
>SYLX01000194.1 GCA_005808505.1 Bdellovibrionales bacterium
GAAAGATTGACCCAAAACGTGAGCGCGTGAATCCAACCGCCTTGCGACTGCAGAGCACGTGATGGCCCCTCACCTCTCGTCATCCCGCTTGCAAAACTCGACCAATGAAGATCACCCGCACTTAGCAAACTTTGATGCTGATCAGATTCCCAAACTTCGAGTTCGCCATCGAGCACGTAAGTGAGCGTTTCGAATCCCCGATAAGTTTGCAGGGAGGGTTCGCGAGGAGTTCCGGCGCGAATCTCTTGAGGTCCGTTCTCTTGAAGCAAAAGAATTGGATCCCAAGTCTCGAGATTCGGTGAAGGAAGAGTTTGTTGAACGGTGCCGCTACTTCCTTCTTCAGCCCTATGAGCAGTGATGACTTTCGTTAACTCCCGCGACCGAAACGCTTCGTGGAGAGACTTCGACGTGCCAGGTTTGGCGGAGCTGCGCGATGGCATGAATCAGGATCTCCGAGATAGAGCGTTGACTCTCGAATGGGGAACGTTTTCCCATGGTATCCGAATTTTTTAGCTTCATCGACAATCAAATCTCATCTGGAGAGTGAGGCCGAAGTTTGCCAGAGTTCTTGGCCAGAACCTGGACTCACGACGACTTGTCCTAGTCCAAAAACCAGCACGCCCCGCCGACTGATGCGCAACTGCGCAAAGAGACGTCCAAACGACGTGCAAGAAATGGAGGCGACCCATGCGACTCATGCCCGACCTCAAATTGACCAATTACTTCCGACGTACGCTCTTCAATGAAAGTGGATTAGAAACGGAATCGCTGCTCTACGACGTAAGACAAACTCTGCGCGTGACCGGCACAACTTCTCTCTTTGAAAAGTTGAGTGAGCAGCCGGTCGTCTTTAGAGAAACCTGGACGGCGCTCAAGCCCATACTCTCTAGCACCGAATTTGAACAAGCAGCCGACGAGCTCCGTGAAGAAGCCGTCGATTTAGCGGCGCGACTCGGCCACGTGCACGCGGTGAAGCCTCTCGATCTCGGCGAAAGCCGTGCGCATCACATCGAAGCCTCGCTTAGACTTTATCATTACATCTTACCCAAGCTTCTACTCACCGCTTGCCTCTTGGAACGCGAGTTTGGTCTCAGTCGTCCGCATGCAATCAAGCCGCTCGATCGCGAAATAAAACGGATTCCGCGCGGAGCACCAGCACGCATGATCGCGTTAGAGAAGATCGACTTGCCGCCCGCGGATCGAGAGCTACGTCAATCTCTTGAAGACGTAAGATCTACTTTGGGATTGAACGAAGTCCCTGAAGAGTTTGCTACACTCGCGCTCTGGCCTGATTACCTCCAAGCGAGCTGGAAGAACTTAAAGCCCCTCATTCAAGACGCGAAATTTCCGGCTGCGGCCAATCAGCTCCGCACGAAGGCCCAATTGTTAGCTGAGCCCTTGGCCATCAGCCTGACGGTTCCGCGGAAAAACATTGAAGACGCAGATGAATCCATCGACGCGGCAAGTACGCAAATGCGAGCTTGGGTGCAGACGCTGCCCTCCTCCGTTCTAAACATTATTCTTTTAGACCTTGATTGGCACAAACCGCGCGAGCTGCGCGCCTCCCCGTTTCGCGTCGAAACCAAAAAGAGCGAAGGAGTTTTGCAATGACTTGGTTGGAGTATCAAAATCGTCAAAAGATTGCTGAACTCGCCGATGGCTTCATGAGCTACGCCGAAGGCGGACGCGAGCATAACGAGACACTCATCTTTCTTCACGGCATCCCTACTTGGGGATACATGTGGAAAGATTATTTACACGTCTTCTCGCGCACGCGCCGAGTGATTGTCCCGGATCTTATGGGCTATGGCTTTTCCGATAAGCGCGATGTTTTCGATCGGTCGCTCGCTCGACAAGCGAGCTACCTCGTTGAACTCATGGATCAGCTTCAGGTAAAAAGCGCCACTTTCATCGCTCACGATTTAGGTGGTGGCTTAGCGCTTCGTCTTGCCACCGAGTACGCATCTCGCGTCGACCGTCTCGTTCTCGTTAATACTGTAAGCTACGATTCGTGGCCAATCGAATTGATGCTTCAACTCGGGCACCCGAGGGTCGAACGAGCTCTTCCGACGTCCGCTGTTCGTCAACTGCTAAAGTGGGCTATGCGCCAAGGCTTCACTTCGCGTCCTTCCGGTGAACTGCTAGATGACATTCTTCGCCCCTACTCGACGGAAACAGGCAAACTTTCGTTGATCCGTAATGCTTCGGCTCTCAACACGAACCTCACGACCGAACTCACGCCGAAACTTCCGTCCATGCAGGCGCCAACTCTTCTCTTGTGGGGAGTCGACGATCGGTTTCAACCCAGCTATTACGCGCGTAGGCTGCAGGATGATATTCCCAACTGCGAGCTCGTCCGGATCGAAGGAGCTCGCCACTTCGTCATGCTCGAACAGCCGCAGCAGATGATCCGTGAAATCTCTCGCTTCCTCGTGCAGAACCCAATCGACAAATCGCAAAAACCAGCGATTGGAACAGATGAAAACTTAAGCAAACCCAAGCGTAAAAAGAAGAAAGACACCCTTTCTCCGGGCGAGTTGCATGCGTAAACCGTGTTCCTTCAGAGGAAC
>SYLX01000195.1 GCA_005808505.1 Bdellovibrionales bacterium
CGAGATCCGAGGGTAAGTGGAGCTGAAGTTGCATTGCCTTAGTGAGTGGAGTGAGCTTTCTAAAATCGTGAGGACCCTCGAATTTGCGAACTTCACGAAAGCTCAGAAATCAGCAGAGAGAGTTGGGGATCCCAAAATGAGACACGTCACCGTTTTCGCAGCTCTAGTCATCGCGTCGATCTTACAAGGCTGTTCTGCTGGTTCTAGCAAACTGAATCAGAGTGAAAGCGTCCTCGCCGTTCGAAACAATTCGAGTAGCTCAGGTGGTAACGGCGAGTACTACGGCGGAAAACCAACTCCTGGTCTTTACGTGCGAGCGCTTCCCGATCTGAAATGCGGTGGTAAGGCAGATAACCTTGGTGAGATCCGAATCACCGACACAAAAGCTGAAGCAAAGCTCGTGAACCCTCAAGACTGTTCGGTTACCCAGCAAACCTTGAGCCTCACTGCGTTTGAATTCGCGAGCTACGACACGGGACGCGTTGGTCACATCGAAGGTATCTATACCAAAGTTGCTAAGGCTATTGGTTCATCCGGCTCAAGTGGTTCGGGTTCGAGCGGATCATCCAACGGGTCTTCGGGTAGCTCGTCTGGCGGATCTTCAAACGGCGCATCACCAACGGTTGAAGAGATGTGGTGCCGCAAAGAAGGCAGCACACAGAGAACCGGATTCGACGTTGTCATTAAAGCAGATTATAAGAACCGACGATTCCAGGCTTTCGTTGTCTCCGCGAAAGTCGATGCGAAAGGGCAAGTCGTTCGCGAGACCTACTCAGCGCTCAATGTCAGACGCGATGTCGAGTTGAACGAGAAGGTGCGCTATCGTGCCGACGACTTCGAACTCGATATTCGAACAAAAACTTTCAACCCTACGCTCGGCACGATGAATGGTGAGTTCAAATACGATTTGAACGGGCAAAGCGCCGACATGTACTTGCTTTGCCGATTGGGTGGCGAACTTGACGTGAAGTCACTTACGCGACCTTTTGACATCTCGATGCTTTTGCAGCCGAAAGAACTCATCAAAACAGTCGTGAAAGCCTTTGGATTCAAGGCAACAGCCTCGAAACGGCCCACTTAAGCGAGCCTAAACAATCAAAGTCTGCTTCGATGCCGTAAACGATTTGATCCTTACGCTCTTGATGGCTGCCAAAAAATCGGCAGCCGCATCCGATAACCTCTGATCATTGTAGATCACGCCTACCGGAAGCTTCAAAGAGGCTGGTGAAACCGGCCGCACAATCAATCGGCTCCCGGCTATTTTTGCCATCGTTGAAAAACCAAGTGCTACGCCGTTTCCGGCTTCCACAGCTGCGAATAGACTCGAAATGCTATCGCACTCCATGACGATGTTTGGCTTCGTCGTAAAGGGCGACAAGATCTTGTAAAGAGCGGCCACGGCCTCTGGATGATCGCTGCGCGTGAACGTAACGAGATCCTCTTTAGCAATTTCCGATAGAGGGACTCGTTTGAGTTTCGCAAGTCGATGTTTCTTATAGAGGGCGACGTTTATGTCGTACGTGCCGATCTGTTCAAGGATGAGTCCTTCGAACGACTGAGGAGAGACGGCAACCGTTACACCCAAATCCAACTTCTTCTCGCGAACACCTTTGATGATGCCATTGCTCGATAGATCAAAAAGTTCGATCTTTACCTTCGGATGCAGTTTTTTAAACTTTCGCATCGAATGGTTCAATATCTCGACCGCAGGAGTTGCGGCGTATCCGATTCGAATGACCACTTTGTTGGTAAGTGATTTTGCCCGTAGCTTTTCGACGGCTCGATCCACATGGTTCAAGATGGCCGTGCACTCTTGCAAAAAACTTTTTCCGGCGGGAGTTAGCCGCAAAGAGTTGGGCGTACGTTCCAGAAGTTTCACGCCGATCTCACCTTCGAGATCGCGAATCTGCCGACTGAGTGCCGGCTGAGAAATGTGCAGCAATGACGCCGCTCGAGTGACGTTCTGCTCTTGGGCCACAAGAACAAAGTATCGCAGATGTCGCAGTTCCATTGGCTATGCATACCTTAAAGGTATGGCAGAGGCATGGAAAAAGTATTTTTCAGTTATTTCTCGATAGCAGAAACTGATGCCGTCTAACACAACCCCAGGAGGATACTCATGAACTCAAACAAGTCAGGACTTAAAGCACTGCTTCGCCCTGAAGACAGCGTCGTTGTTCTTATCGATCACCAACCGTTTCAATTCACGAACCTAAACAGTCATGATCCAACGATGATCATCAACAACGTTATTGGTTTGGCAAAAGCGGCGAAGGTTTTCAACGTGCCAACGATTCTCACCACCGTGATTGAAGAGCGTGGTGGATATATCCTTAAGCAGCTTCAAGATCTTTTCCCCGAGCAAAAACCGATCAACAGAACATTCATCAACACGTGGGAAGACCCGAACGTCACTAACGTGGTGAAGAAGACTGGTCGCAAGCAGCTCATTATCGCAGGTCTCTGGACCGAAGTTTGCGTAGCGATGCCTGCGATCCAAGCTGTGGGCGAAGGCTACGACGTTTTTGTGGTAACTGACGCGTGCGGTGCCGTATCCAAAGAAGCCCACGAGATGGCTATTCAACGCATGATCCAAGCCGGCATCGCGCCGATCAACTGGATCGCGGTCATGTCGGAGTGGCAAAGAGACTGGGCTCGCGAAAAAACTGCCGTTGGCCTGACACCCATTCTCGTCGAGCATGGCGGGGCTAGCGGTGTTGCCTTTGCTTGGGAAATGCAACTCCTCGGCGGGCATCACGGTGTCGGCGTTTGAGCTAATCAGCGTGCCTTGTGAGAGGCGCGCTCATTCTTCATATCCGTGAATAATAAATTCAGAATAGCCCGTCTAATTGGATGAGCAAAAAAGGTTTAAATTCATCTTATCGATGGAGAAAGCGATATGAAGAAGCTGTTATTAACTCAAAGAGCGGACACACCTCACTTAGTCGGAAACGGTTTTCCCGTAAGATCTATTTTTACCTATAACGATCTTGCGAACACGATCTCGCCGTTTCTGCTTATGGACTATATTGGTCCAACTGAGTTTTCACCTTCGAAATCCAGCGAGCGTCGTGGCGTTGGTGAGCATCCTCATCGCGGCTTCGAAACCGTGACGATTATGTTTTCGGGCGAAGTCGAGCATCGCGACTCTTCAGGAGGCGGCGGAATCATTCGGTCGGGCGACGTTCAATGGATGACTGCAGGCTCCGGCGTGGTTCACGAAGAATTTCACGGAAAAGAGATCTCCGAAAAAGGTGGCGCATTCCACGGTTTGCAGCTTTGGGTTAACTTGCCTGCCAAAGACAAGATGACCAAACCGAAATACCAGGGGATCAAAAAGGAATCCATTCCGGTCGTCGAACTTCCAAATGATGCTGGAACCGTGAGAGTCATTGCTGGATCGTACTTAGGTGCTCAAGGTCCTGCTTCGACCTTTACTCCGATCAATTTGTGGGACATCACGCTCAAAGCAGAAAAGCTCGTGGAATTTAAGGTTCCTGCTGGTCATACCGCCGCCGTGTTCGTGGCGAGCGGATCAGTGGAGGCTGGTGAAGGCAAAGTGATCGAAGATGCGGAGCTTGCCGTTCTATCGAGAGACAAAGAGACCTTCACTCTCAAGGCTAGGCAAGCCGCGAAGGTTCTCTTTCTCGGTGGCGAGGTGATCAATGAGCCGATCTTTGGTTATGGACCCTTCGTTATGAATTCCGGAGCTGAAATTGCTCAAGCGATGAAAGACTACGAAGCCGGGAAGATGGGAGTCCTCGAGAGACTTGAGGGTTCAGATTAACTGGTAGGTAAAAACGTTGAGAGGCGCATCTCTGCGCCTCTCATATATGGCTCTGAGAACTTATGAAAGTTGCTCAGCCCATCTCACTTCGTAAACCCAATCCGCTTCCGCAAAAACTTTCCGTGCTCAATCTGATGGAGCACAAAATCCGCAACATCACCTGCGGCTACAGAGTTCCCGCCCTCGGGCATGTACTCTTCTCGCGCTTTTGCTTTTCCTGTTGGAGGAGCGTCCAACAAATCGGGAGTACATATCAGTGTCCACTCAAGCGAAGAGGTGTCGAGTGCTTTCCACGCGGCCATGTGCCGCTCCGAAGATTTTCGAAACACCTCGGGATAACCGGGTCGATCACGGCGCAAACGAGTCTCATCGAGTTGAAGAATTCCGCCGCCAGCAATGCCGACAAAACGTTTCACTCCTGCGCTTTCTGCAGCCGCGATGAGTTTCATAGTGCCAGAATCTACTGCTTTCGTGCTGAGGGCAGAGATGATCGCATCATGGCCAGAGACAGCGTCGGCGAGCTTTTCAAAAGTTTCGAGATCGCCCGAAATCACCTCTAGACCCGCATCTGAAATGTCGAGTCGCTCAACAGGTTCGCGAACTAACGCCGTGACCTGATGCCCGCGAGCCAAGGCTGTTTTCAGAATCCATTTACCTGTGCGGCCAGTGGCGCCTACTAAAAAGAGTTTCATTCAAATTGCTCGCTAGTGAGAGATACCTAACTGCTCAGTGACCCGAGCTGATCGTATCTGAAGGTTAAACAAAGGCTACGGTTTCGCAGAAATTAAATGCAGCAGATGAGCTAAAACTCCCAAGACTTCTTAATCCAACTCTCCCCATCCCGCAAAGATCGTAGTAGCGTTCCTTAAGACCGGCAAACCGTCCACGGGAGAGCTACGATGAAAATCGAACTCAATCACACGATCATCCACTGCAAGAACAAGGTAGAGTCATCGACGTTCGTTGCCGAAATTCTTGGTCTCCCGGCGCCGATCACTTTTTATCACTTTGAAGTCGTGCAAACGACGAACAATGCCTCGCTCGATTTTCTCGAAACCGATGGGTCATTTACGGTTCAGCACTATGCTTTTTTGGTGGGGGATGAAGAGTTCGATCAAATCTTTGATCGCGTGAAGCAGAGGAAGATTCCGTACTGGGCAGATCCGGGTAAACAACAACTCGGCAAAATCAACACGCTCTTTGGCGGCCGAGGATTCTACTTTGAAGAACCGTCCGGCAACTATCTCGAAGTTCTCACAAGACCCTACAGTTATTCCGCACGGTCGTAGATCGCTTCACGATGTTCGGTTCGTCTCAGATCGCGTCGCACCGCTTCTGCAAAAGGAAACTGGTACCCCGCGGTCTCCGCGGTCTTCTCCTGGCGCCAGCCAGCTTGGAGCGTCGAGATCATGAAACTGAAGTCATTGGCTGACCCTTTGTTTGAGTCTCGTGAAATTTCGTTCTTCCACGAGAGCCAAACCGATGCGCGCCTCAGTTGATAGAGGATCGACACGCTGGCAAGGATGATCACTGCTAGATTGTCTGTGCCTACGGTTTCCATCAACATACGGCGCCCTCCGATCCTTGTGAAAATTAGCGGAGTCCGCCAGAAGCTCTGATTCTCTCGCCTGTCAGCCAAGCCGAATCATCAGAAGCGAGGAAGACCGCCACTCGTGCGATGTCCTCGGCCCGACCAACGCGTCCGAGTGGAGTTTGACTCACCATCTGCTTTTCACTTTCGGAACCAACAAGTCCGACTTCGTGCGTGCCTTCGGTTTCAGTGAAGCCAGGAGCGATCGCATTCACGCGGATTTTTTTCGGCGCAAGCTCAATCGCAAGGCCATGTGTCAACGTATCGACTGCGCCTTTGGTTGCAGCGTAAATCGCGGAGCCTTCCATTGGTCCGTCGGTGATCACCGAGGAAACGTTGATGATGTTGCCGCCTTTATCATCGAAGTATTTCAAAGCTTCCCGTGCGCTTAAGAGTGTACCTAGAACGTTGATGTTGAACTGGCGGTGGAATTCTTCTTCGGTGGTTTCTTCCAACGAAGCAAAGCGAAACACACCGGCGTTGTTAACGAGAACATGGAGCGCGCCGAAAGCTTTCTTTGACTCCGCAAAGAGCTTCTCGACATCTGCGGCTTTGGAAACGTCTCCGTGGATAGCGACAGCTTTGCCGTCTTTGGCGACGATTTCGGCAACGACCTTATCTGCAGCCTCTTTGCTAGAAGCATAGTTCACGACAACGGAAGCACCTTCTGCGGCGAGGGCTTTCGCGATTCCAGCGCCGATACCTTTTGATGCTCCTGTTACGATGGCGACTTTTCCCCAGAGCTTTTTCATTTCGGATTCTCCTGTCTGCATCCGCAGAACCATAGTTCGATACTTATCTAAGTATCGAACGGTGAAGGAGGATCGTCAATGGATATTTCGATGATTATCTAACTATCGAAATGTCCGAGCAGTTCCGGGGGGTTAGCCACGAGGATCAACGGCTAGAGTGTCCGGAACTCAGATTTTCGAGAGCTGTTCGAGGTAAGCGTGCAGGACTTCGCGCTCGACCGTGACCTTCATGAACTTGCCGTCTTTGACTGACGTAATAAGACCAGCGGTTTCAAGTTCCTTCAGATGGTGTGAAAGGGTCGCCGCACTAATGTCGTTGCACTCTTTGAGAACACTGCAGGGCAGGTGATCTTCTTTGCACTTACCGATCTCTTTCAAGATTTCATAGCGGCGAGGCTCCGCGAGTGCTTTGGAGATCTGAGCGAACTGTTTATCTGTGAGGCGAACCGTTTTCGAGGAACTCATGCAACTAAGTATACGCTTTTCCTAGGGAGAAGTCCATTCGGCCACTATCTCCACAGGTTTCCGATAGTTAGATGAGTATCGAAGTGTCTGAAAAGCCCATCTGCGATGCGAGCTAGGGGAATCATTAGGCCCGATTCTTTGCAAAGAGCCTTTGATCTTTGGTCGCGCCGGAACTCAAAGTTCCTGCGAAGGAGCGGGTGGCTTTTGATCTCGGGGTGCAGGAGGCACAAACGATTCGCTAACCGCCGTCCCGTCGGCAGCGACTTTCACTGCCGTAAGTGGTGCTGATGCGCGTTTATTCCAGGCATCCTTTGCGACAACTTTCTGCTCTTCCGGATCCCAGAGTTGATAGTTAAATGTGCCCAACAGATCTCGGCAGTACACCCGCTTAACGTCAGCGAAGAGCGACTCGTATTTCTTGTGGCAAGCAGCGAGCTGATAATTCGGCACCGCGATCGAGAGATGATGAAGGTGATGGTAAGCAATATCAGCCGTAAACCAATTCAAGACCTTCGGCAGAACAAGCATGCTTGTTCCTTCAAGAGCAGCTCGATAGTGATTCACATTCGCGGTGTCAGTTGCATAAGCGTCTTCGAAATTGTGCTGGATCGTGAAGATCAAGATCCCGATCGAGCCAGCTAACGAAGTCGTGACGACGTACAAGAGAAAAAACGCACCCGCACCGATCGCCTGGCTCATGAGGAACCAGATGCTCAACAGTACGACATTGTTGTACGTCATGTGTCTGTAGTCTTTTTTGCCTTTCCAATACTTCGTCTCCCACTTTTTTGCGGTGCTAATCGCTTCTTTGAAATTGAGGCTCAAAAGCGGGCGAAGAATTTTGAAAAGCATCGTGACGTTCCCGGCGATCCAGTTGAATCGGGGATTGAAGAGCACGTAAAAAAATCCAGCGGGAATCAAAACCAGAGGCTGTCGGAAGAGCCAGTAACGTCTCCGCTCTTTTTCAGAAAGCTGAGCGTAACGCTCCGTCGAAATAATGTTGAAGACACCGCCGTACTTAACCCAATCCCCGTTCGTGTTGTGGTGATAGGTGTGGTTCTTCGACCAGACAAATTGAGGCATCCCGGTCACGACACCGAAAATGAATCCTGCAATCTGGTTGGCGCGTTTCGATTCAAACAGCGATCCGTGTCCGCAATCGTGCATCAAGACGAAGGAACGAAGAATGAAAAGGCTGATGGCAAAGGCCAACGGAATGACGAAATAAAGCGATATCTCGGCAAGAAAAGGGTAACTGAGCCACAGGAGCGCGAACGGCAGAAGAGTTGAGGCAACCTGCTGAGTAGCAACGACGTTAGACTTGACGGTGAAAGGCTGCAGCCTCTCGCGCCAGAAAGTATTTTCATGCATGGGGTAAGAATATATAAATTTGGTTTTTAGACCAGGATTAGTTTTCGGTGGTGGTTTTTGCCCTAACTTGCATGTTGATCGGGCATGTTGTTGGGGCAAACGATGGCGATCACCTCTTTCACCAAATTTCTCAAGATAACAAAAAGTTACGACATTCTCATTGCCCGAGTTAGGTCTGCTTGTTCGATGGGCAACGTCTTGGTAAGGAGAACGTAATTGAATGGAGCGTGACGTGAATAAGTCTTTCCTTTTACCTTTGATGGCCGCTGTCTTCGTTTCTCCTCAGTCGCAAGCTGAGCCCATCCGCCTAATTATTGATCCTCCGCCCTTTTTCCAGTGCGGCGCTGAGTCTATTGCTTTCTTGGGTGAAAAGCTCGGAAACCAGTTGCAGTACAAGGGTGACCGCCAGGTCACTGATCTCCAAACTTTCTTTGATGCGCAAACGGTTTACACCACTCTCACGTTGGCACCGCTCCCTCCTCGCTATTTTGAAGAGACATGGTTAGTGAAGAGCGATCGTTCCGGTGGGAAGTGCGTTCCGATTTTGGGTACGATCAATGCGGACGACGATCTCTCCGGTGGCGGCGGAGTCTCAGTTCATAATTAAAATCGCGAAAGAGTTCGTCGGGAAGTCGTGAGCCATTATCTCTTCGAGGTCCGACATGTGGGGATAGGTTTGTGGAAATCTGAATCAAGATCCCTTCACAGATCTCGTATTTCCTTTTCTCCGCGGTGGATTCTGACGATGCTGCGACCGGTGCATCCAGAACCGTAACCAGCGAAGGAGAAAAGGATGGCAAAGAAGAAAACAGCTAAGACAACGACCAAAAAGACAACGACCAAAAAGACAACGAAGAAGTCAGGAAAGAAAAAGTCAGGAAAGAAAAAGCCAGGTCTCTACGCGAATATCCATAAAGCGCAGAAGCGTGCAAAGAGCGGAGGCCGCAAGACTCGCAAAAAAGGAGCAGCCGGTGCTCCTACGAACAAAGACTTCAAGAATGCTGAGAAGACCGCAAAGAAGTAATTCTTTCGACCGTTCCACATTCAGGGGCTTGCATCTAGCTCGGCCCCTGAGACTTCAAATTCGAAACTGAGTTCCGTCTTTACCGAGTTTAGCACCATACATTGCTTTGAAACTCGGTCCATGAGTCGACGAAAACGCTCGACCTCTTTTGCTCCCGTCACGCTAAACTTAAGGTTCGCGCGTTTCATCCAAGGAGTTGGAGCTGTGTCATCGCGATCTAGAACCAACTCGGCTTCGGCTTCAATTGAGGCAAAAGAAAGTTTCATGTTCTTAGCGATCACCTTAAGAGTCGCGATATAACAATTCACAAGAGCTTGGATGAAGAGATCCTCAGGCGAGAAGCCTGTATTCGGTCCTCCGAATTCTCTGGGAATTGCGCAGAGAAGTTGGCGCTCATCATTTGCCCTAGCGGACCAGTTCGATTCAACTCCTTCGGACGCTGAAGCTGTTGCATTGAAGAGCATCGGGAAGTTCGGCATGACTTGTAATCTCCCTTCATTAATTTGACTGTGTTATCTCGGCCTTTAGTTTCCGAGCGGCTGAGAAGATTCGTTTTTGCTTTTCGGAATCCATCTTCTCAAGAGAACGCACCATCATGGAAAGGCGTGGATTCTGACTCAAATACTTCGAATGCTTTTTGATGAATCCCCAATAGAGTCCATCCACGGCATCACACCAATCTCCGGATTTGTAGCCGCCCATTTTGCGATAGTAATTGGAGCCGCAGATATAAGGCTTCGTTGCGAAGATGCCTCCGTCGCTGAAGATCGCCATCCCGTAGACGTTTGGTCCCATCACCCAATCGGATGAATCGATGAACATTTCCATGAACCAGCGATGGGCTTCGTGCGGATCGATTCCGAGAAGTAACATGAGATTGCCCACGACCATCAAACGCTCAATGTGATGAGCGTAGCCGTATCGATCTGCCTTTTTGATCACGTGGTCTAACGGTTCGATACCGGTGGTTCCGTCATACCACGCAGGTGTGAGTTTTCGCGTATGTTTGAAGAAATTCAGCTTCTCTTGTTCATCGCTGAAGTTTTGATAAATCCCGCGGATGAACTCTCGCCAACCTATGATCTGACGAATGAAACCTTCGACGCTTGAGATATTGAGCTTTTTCTCCTTAGCAACCTTGAGCGCCGCTGCGATGACAAAATCGGGAGTCAGCAGTCCAATGTTCAAGTAAGGGGTCAGCACCGAGTGAAAAACAAAATCTGAATGCGGCGCCATCGCATCTTCATACGGTCCGAAATTTGCGAAACGCTCTTCGAGGAATTGCTTAAGCCAAGCGCGCGCACCTTTTCGATCCGTCGCGAACCAGACCTGTTCAAGGGTGCCGGGGTGATCAGGAAAAGTCTGATTGATAAGATCGACAACGGCTTTCTCGTGAGGAGAACTATGTTGAAGTCGTGGCGAAGGGGGAGTCACGGAACGAGGCAGGGGCTTTCGGTTGAGTTCATCGAAGCTCCACTTCCCACCGGTGGGTTCGCCGTGATCATCCACCATGATTTTTAGTCGCAACCTTTGTTTCTCATAAAAGGTGCGCATGAATGGTTTCTTGGTTTTCGCGAGATAGTCTTGAAATTGAACACGCGAGGTTAAGAACATCGGAGATCGTAAGAGTACGACTTCGACCTTCGCGGCTTTCAAAATCGCATGAATTCGTTTTTCGAAAAACTTATCTTCGATCTCAAAAATCGTAACCTGATCAATGGAATTTGCCTTGAGCCACTTTGCTAGATGCTTTTCGTAAGGCAGATTTGACGCCTTCAAAGTTTGGTACTCAACGCGGTGGCCGATCTCTTTGAGTTCGTCTGCATAGGACCGCATTGCCATCAGGAAAAGTGCGATCTTCAACTTGTGGTAAGTGAAGTGCGTACAGAGTTCGATGTCTTCTCTTATGAAAACGTGATCGAATTTCCTACCTTTGAGCGGAGTCGATTTCGGATCAAAAAGTTGGTTGCCGAGAATGAGAAGTGCGCTTGCCATAGAGAGGCAAGTTAAGCTGAGAAGACGTTCAGAGCACGGGCTTAGATATTACGCGACCAATTCTCCACCGTGGTCCGTTCGCTTTTGGAATTCTTCAGACGAATCCGAACCGCAGCGTAAGAATTAAAAAAAGAGTTAACTAAGATAGGGGGTCTGAAGAGTTTGGGTTTTCACAAACTCAAGTCAGTCCTTGGTCGTGGCCCGTTCAACGCATTGATCTCGTGAGCAGCACGCTTCGTTGTTCAACCTTCACTTTTGATGATCTACTAGAATCCACACCGAGTTCGCTGAGCTTTGCGTTTCATGTCTGAAAACGTTGCGCGAAGCTGCGACCAGAATAGGTTTTCGTGAAAAAGTGGCTGCTCGTTTTTCTTTCGTTGTTCGTCGTCGTCAGTTCCGGTCTTTTTGCGATCTTCCTTAAACAACCGGAGCGTTCGTTATCCCCCGAAGCTGTTCTAGAACTGACGGATTCATACTCAGCAAAGGTGCAGCCGATCTTCAACGCGAAATGCGTTGCTTGTCATAGTTGCTATAATTCACCTTGCCAGCTGAACCTGAGCTCCTACGAAGGTGTCGCGCGTGGAGCGAACAAGGTGAACGTTTACGATTTTCCACTTCTGGAGTCTCGCGCACCTACAAGGTTGTACGTCGATGCGGATACGAACAATGGTTGGCGCAAGCTTGGATTCTATTCCGTCACTCGAGGACCTCGCGAAACCGCTTCGTTGATGGAGACCATGATCGAAGAGCTTCCAGGTGTCGAATCGGGTAGGCAAAAGGCTTACCTTTCGGAAGAGTCTCGCGTTTGTTCAGCCAGCCTCGGTGAAGAATTGGCTGCTTACCAAAAGGCGAATCCGGCGGGCCGCATGCCGTATGGTCTACCGAGACTTGCGGATCACGAAATCTCATCGATCAATCAATGGTTGAATGAAGCCGCGCACCCGCCCTCCACAAGGGAGATGGAAGCCAAAATTTTGAACCACGAGAAAGTTCGTGAGGAAGTCGCGAAGTGGGAGTCACTTTTAAACGGCGAGGACATGAAGAGTCGTTTGAGCTCGCGCTACATCTACGAGCATCTTTTTTTGGCGCACATCTATTTTCAAGCGCAGCCTCAGCTATTTTTCCGTCTTGTGCGATCGCGGACACAAGAAGGCGAGGTCGATGAAATCGCAACGTCGTACCCGTCGGATTCACCAGGCAAGAAGTTCTTTTACCGCTTCCGTCCCGTCACCAACACGCTGACGCTCAAAGATCATATCCCATTTGCACTTAGTGATCGTAAGTTTGCTTGGTATCGGACTCAGTTCTACGTGAGCAAATGGGAAAACGTGCCTAAGGAGATGCCTCCTTATGGACGTGCCGGCTCTAATCCATTCCAAACATTCATCTCGATTCCGGTTCGCGCGCGGTACGAGTTTCTTCTTCACGAAGCTGGTTATCACGTGATGACCTTCATCAAAGGTCCGGTTTGCCGAGGGCAAACGGCCGTGAACGTCATCAATGACAAGTTCTGGGTTTTGTTTGCGGAACCGGATCAAGATGCGATGGTAAACGATCGCGATCTTGAGAAGAAAATTGCGGCAAACTCCGCGTTTCCTGCCGAAGCGAAAGACGACATCATTCCCTTTGCGGACTACCGCGATCGGTATTGGCAGAACGTTCGCTTAAAAAACACTTCGCTTCGCGCGCGCCAGCAGGTTCTCGGAGCGAAGAGCATCTGGAACGGACGTCGGAGCAACACGAATGCAACACTCACGATCTACCGTCATTTCGATAGCGCTCACGTCCTGCGCGGACTTCGAGGCAACACCCCAAGGACTGCATGGGTCATCGACTACCAAATCTTCGAATCGATTTATTATAACCTCACGGCTGGTTACAACGTCTTCGGGCCTCTTCTCCACCAGGTCAATTCGCGTTTGTACATGGAGATGTCGCGACTTGCGGCGGAAGATCTCTTCCTCACGCATCTACCGGAGAGTATTCGCGCCAAGGAACGAGCAAGTTGGAATCGACCTACACCGGATAAAACTGAGTCGCTTGCGAAGACGATCGTCGACACCTTCTTGGGCGATGTCCGAGCAAAGTTAAAATACGAATATCCTTACTCAGGGCAGGGGATCGAAAGCGCTTCGATCCAACACCACGATCCCAATCCTAAGAAAGCTTTCTTAGGAACTCTGTTTAAGGAGAGGTTCTCGCGTCTTCAGGCTGGATCAACTGGCGACTACATCAAAAATGACTTTGGAATCTTCAGAGATCACCACCGCGATACGGGACTGCTTAGCAGAATTCCCAAGCTTCCGGCGGATGTTGCTCGTTACTTACCTGAGACCATTCTCTTACGCATAAAGGAGACCGATCAGATCTACACGCTGATTCACAACAAAGAGCACTTTAATGTTTCGATGATGTTCCTCGAGGACGATCGCCGAGATCCGAAATCAGACGATGTCGATCTCATTCGAGGAGTCGCGACGTCTTACGCCAATGCGTTCATCGTTCTAGAGCCCACGCAAGTTTCGAACTTTGTTCGCGACCTTGAATCGGCGTCGACTCCGGCGAGGATGGAGGAGTTCCTGAAGAAGTACGTACTTGCTCGGACCAATCGGGAGTTCTGGGCTGAATACGAGTGGTTCTCTAGGAAGACGGTGAACCGTGAAACGAATGAGTCGGGGTGGCTGGATTTAAACCGCTATCTCCCTTAGAACTGGCGCACTTTATTGCAGTTTTATGCAGTTACAATGGTCCCGTTTACGAGGTGTCGCGAGCGGGATTTTTCGTTTTAGCTGCCAGATTCTGAGTGTTTAGAGCTGACTTCTCTAGGGCAAAGCAGGAAGAAAACTGCAATAGAGTGTACCAGCTGGGGGAGGGTAAGAACTTCACGCCCGTTCTCCACAGCGAACGATATCTCACCCCGAAATTTGCGGAAAATGCAGCGCCGAGTTATTTCTCTCCTCGCCCCCACAAGCAAATCCCTCAACCCAAAGGAGCGACTCATGCGCATCTTTTCCCTCGTACTCGGACTTCTCTCGGCTGTAACGGTTCACGCATCGGAAACTGAACCCGTCTTCCGCACGCAGGACAACGTTGATTTCATCGTTCTCGTGAAATCGGGACTCTCGAGCCAAGAGCGCCAAGCTTGCATGGATCAAGTTTGCAAGATCTCGGCAGAGCAAGGCACAGGAAGCTGCGAAGCTGTTTTCAATATCGGCGAGACGCTGATCCTCGGCGCTAACCTTACGACATTCGGCGCAGATCAAGTCGCGGGTCTTACTTGCATCGACTCGGTTGAAGTCGAACAAGTCATGCACGCTAATCCTTCTCTCGGCCGTTCGAACTAATTATGAAATCTTGGGACGTTCAGTTCGAAAAGCTTCTTTTGAGTGCGCGGGATTACCGCGCCTTCATCAAGATGTTTTTCGAACGGACTCCCGAGATTGGTTCTCCACGAGCGCTCACGTTTGGACAATTCGCTGAGCGCTCAGGCTTTGCTTCCAAAAGTTTCATGCACGATGTGCTCGCAGGAAAAAAGCGCTTAACTCCCGCTTCATTTGATCGCGTGAGCCTCGGACTGGGACTGAATAAGTCGTGGAGTGATTACCTCAAAACGCTCGTCGCTTTGGAGGAGCTCTCCTTCAGAAACCCGAAGCACGATCTCGACCACTACGCCCGCCAATTAGAGAGACTCAACAGCAAGCTTCGTAAGCGAACTTCGCGTCGGAATGTTTCCAACACCGACAAAGAGAAGATCGATGTTTTGCTCGGAACAGACGTGGCTCACGTTTACGCTTCTCTTGGTGACACCCAAGAAGGAGAGAATTTCGATTCAATCGTAAGTCGTTCGAGGCTTGCGCCGGAGACGGTCCGAACCGTACTCGAGCAGTTAGTGCGCGTGAAGGTGATCGATAAAGATGGGAATGATCGATACAGACCTGGAGCCAATGCGCTCGGGCTTTCGGAGTTAAGCAACCTCACGCAGTTTGCCGATGATTTTGCGAACGCTTCTGAACGTGCCTTGAAGCGTTTCCAGTCGCAGAGCAAGTCTCCTGAAGCTCTCTACATGATTCAGACGGTTTCGGTGAAGAGCGACGAGATGCCGAACTTCAAAGCTCGGCTCGCGCAGTTGATCGAAGAATTCACCGGCGAGGTTGAAGAACCTCGCGGGGATGCTGTCGCCGAGATCTGCATTTCGTTTACGAGCAATCATTTATCTAAATGATTGCTCGTTCAGGACTCATTGTTTGAATGTACTAAAGGCATTTCCTAAGAGTTGATTGTAAGCATTCAACAAGTTGTTGCCGCCTCCGTTTCTCATCGCCGCCGGTGAGAGCAAGTGCAAAGAAGCATTTGGATCGGCCGGCATCAAACCTGACACAACCAGTCCGTCACTGTCGTAATTTGCCTGCGTGAAAAGCTGGATAAGTGCAAACGCTTGGGGACTCGTGAACTTCGATGTGTCATCGATCTTTTGGAATCCCGTGAACCGATCGCTGTAGGCGTTCGTAAAGAGCGCGCGGGCCGTCGCGGGATCCTCGTAGACGTAACCGTTTAGATTCTGTTTCATCACGCGGCTTGAGTAAGAAGCATTCGCGGGGCGAGCCGCCCACATCTGATACTCAACAATCGAATCAAATGCGACGTCGCCATTTGCGGTCGCGGTATTGCCGCTGTTGCAATCGAGCTTGTTGTTTTCGACTCCGGTTTCGACGTAGTAGGGCGAAGTGTTACAGCGATACCTCGAATTAGCGAAAGGCCCTTGATTGATCAAGGCAGGGTACTGAGTCGCGTTGTGAAACGATGTCAAGGCGTTGGTGAAGTCGGCGTCCCAATCAAACTGACCAGAAGCTCCTTGCGGTAAACCGAGCGTCCACTTTACGACATCGTCGCTTCCGCAAGTGTACGTACCCGAAGAGTACCAACAAAGCTCACCATTGTCGTATGTGCCGGGTGTGCTATCGGTAGCTGTCGTGGAAGCAAGAGCTGGAATACGGAGTGGCTCACCATTGCCATCGACGAGGAATAAGCTGTCGATTGGGCAGGAGGCTCCGAGTGCTGAGCATTTTCTTTTTATACCGATGAAGTACTTTCCGGTCGCGGGGGTAAGACCGTGGGTTCTTCCGTAACTGAGAGAGATCGGAAGACCATTTGACGTGTCGACACCGATTTCGAAGAAGTAGGGGAGATCGTTATTGAGGGGACCTACGGCAATCAAGTTCCAACCGAATCGTTGTCCACCCGAGTTGAACTCTAGGTAGCGGGACTTGCGAGTCGTTTCCGTAGGGATGGAAAAGCCCTGAACAGCTGCGACGGTTGGAGTGCCGTATATATTTCGTACTAGCTCGAAGGTGCGAGTGCATGAGGGCGAACAGCTATATCGAGAATAAGCAGTATAGAAGAGGCCATCGGTGCAGTGAACGCCGCCCGGACAAAATAGGCCTGAAGTTTTGTAGAATCCGTAGCGAATGCGATTCATCTCATCCATCAGGTACTCGCCTGAATCGGTATTAATGAAATCAAAGATGCCGCTAAAGGTGCCGTTATTCATGACGGGACGCATGTAGTACTTGCCTGTGGAGCTAGCCGTGATCTTGTTGATAGGTCGTGCGCCGCTCAAGCCGGGCTCATCTTCGTAATCCAAATCAACTCGGAGTGGCTTTGCGGGAGCCGTACGATCTACGTCGTAACAAGCGGTGGAAGGATCGCCATCAAAGCAACCGTTCGCACAGGGACTAGCTGGATTCGAGTCACCACAGATGGTTGCGTCCGTATCGTTAGCGTCGATCCAAAGTGGATGGTGCGTGAAGAGAAACGTCGATTCGCGGGGCCCCGAGATATTCCGTGGCACATGCTTGCGCGCGTCGAGAAGTTTTTCGATGCTCGCGGCGCTTGGTACATCTCCCTTAAAGATCGTGGACATGACTTTGCCAACAAAGTTACCGCCGGTCACGGCAGCGGCTTGGGCCGCGACGTTACCACCGGCTGATGTCCACGCGCCTGTTGAGAAGCTTCCAAATGTTTGCCGAGGCGAGCACGGAACATCTGCGTCTTGAGGATCAACGTTGTGATTGCAGAGCAGTACGCTCCAAGTGTCTGATGAATCAAGATAGTTGTAAGTGTAGCTAAATGAGTGGCCTACGCGAGTCGCCATCTTCTGGAAAAGGCGGATATTTAATCCGGCTGTCGTGCCCGCGTCGTAACCAAAGAGCATTTTGTCGATGTCGTTGAGTGAGTGCTGATGCTTGTTGAAGGTGGCGTCAGCTAGCTTTGTGATAATTCCGTCTGTACCAAGCTTGAATTTGATTTCTTTGAAACTCTCAAAGTTTGGCGCCGGGTCTTCAAACACAGCATTTCTATTCGGACGCGCCACGAGATGCCTGACGTAACAAAATCCTGAGCTTTCGTTATTAGGCGTGTAAGCGGCTTGCGGAAAGAACGAATCGAGCCCAACTTCATCGCAAGATTTCCCATTGAGAGGCCCAGCAGCGCTGAGGTCGATGAGCAAACTGTAACCGAGACTGTAGATGTAGCTCGCAAGAGAAGCAGCACACTTCTCCACGCTCGCGATACCTTGTGCGCTCAACGAGCTATCGCAAGTGGCGGAGCTACCAAACGAGATCGTTGCGGCCGAAACAGCTTGTTTAAGAGCCGTGGGCATTTTAGTCGCCGTGTGATTGGCGTCCGTGCCGATGTATTCGTTCTCGGCATCGGTTGCGGCTGTGAGGGAATCAGCGGTCGCGAGCTTCGCAGCGATAGCAGAGGCCGATGCCATTGTTGGCGCCGTGAGGACGCCTTTCGCAAGCGCGTCTTCAGTCGCGAATATTAATTGTGATGCTAGTGCGCCGATCTGTTTTTTGACCGAAGCTTTGATCGCGGCTTGGCCACTGGATTGACCATTAACGGCAGCTTCGAGAGCTCCGAAGGCTGCTTTCGCAACCTGAGTCGCGACTAGAGTTGAAGCGGTGTTGAGCGTGGCAGCTGGTTTGGACGATGTCGAAATTAAATCAGGGAATTGGATCGCGGCAAACTTATCGGTCGCTCCGCATTCCGCGATGATCTTGTAGGGTGTTCCGGGAGTGAGCGTGTCGGAAGAGAGAGTGTATTTTCCGCTTGAGTCGGATGTGGCCGCCATGAGGGCCGTAGTGCCATCGAGATCATACGCTTTGACCGAGCATCCACTGACCGGAGTGAAGCCTGTAGTTTCCACAACACCGTAGATGTTAGCTTTGGCGGCGCCGCCGTCGCCTCCTCGACCGTCTCCGGGTTCTCCTGGCATTTCCTCTACGACATCGGTACATGCAGAGAGTGCGATAGCTGCGACAATGATCGGCAGGAGGGCGCGAAGAAGCATCGTTCGGTCCTTTAATCGGAGATCAGAGTGTTCGTGATTTAGCGACATCTTTAAGTTTAAGACCTGAGATAGAAGGTTCAAACAAGAAGGCTTTATGATTTAAGAAACTGGTCCGCTCTAGTACGAGGGCCGGTGCTCCACAGTTTCTCGAGCACGTAAACTCGCGGGATGAAAGTACAGACTAGGTCGTTTTTGACTACAAAATGCAGGTCTGAAACGCATTTCCTTGATCACGGGTCCTGCGTTCTCTACATCTTGGTATCCAACTTCCTCAGATTTAAGGAGCGCTCCAGTGTCTATGTTGAAAGAATTCCGTGAGTTCGCCATGAAGGGAAACGTTGTCGACCTCGCAGTGGGTGTCATCATTGGTGGGGCTTTTGGAAAGATCGTCACTGTTCTGGTTGAGAAGATCATGATGCCGCCGATCGGCTTATTGATTGGCGGAGTCGACTTCTCGGACCTTCGCTTCGTTCTAAAAGCTGCTGATGCGGCAGGTAAGGGCGAGGTTGCAATTGGTTACGGCGAACTCATTCAGACTTTCATCAACTTCCTCATCATTGCGTGGGCTTTATTCATCGTGATCAAAGCAATGAATCGTTTGAAGAAAGCGCCGGAGCCGACTCCCGTCGCTGCTACTCCTGAAGACATCTTACTTTTGCGCGAAATTCGCGACTCGCTTCGCAAATAGGGCTTCAGAAAAGGTGCCGGCTTGAGTGGCGGGCACCTAAATGACGTTCAAAATCCGATCTAAATCTTAGTAAGTTTGAATCCAGCGACTTGCCAAGAGATGCCCTTGTTGGACGACGATAAAGTCACGGTGCCCTTGAGCTTAACCGGCGTATTCTCCATTACGGTTGTTTGATCTTTAATGATCCCGGCAACCGCGTACGTGATCACTCCGTTTTGACCTTTGAGATTCACGTTTACGTTTGGAGTCAGCACAACTTCGTCGACCGTGCACTCAACCTTTGAACCTTCTTCGATTGTTTTACACTTTTCCCCAGAGACTTTAGCTTCTTTAAAAAGCATCACGCGTCCCCGGTTATTCTCGGAATATTGTCGGAATCCGAGGACCAAGGTTTCGTTCGTGTTCTCAATTGTCCTAGCCTGAGCATCCGAACTTAAGACCAATGACCCTAGAACCAACATAGATGCGATTGTTTTGATCATCATATACACCATTAGTCGATCATGCTGGTGTCGAGTTTTTCACCCTTAATGGCACCGCAGGTGAACGAAGTATTGCTTTGCCAGCCGTCGAATTTGTAGCCTTTGTCTTTTTCAAAGTTAAAAGCCAAGCACTCCAGACGATCATTGAACATGAGGTCAGTCATAGAGACTTCTTTGTCGGCCATAGGATAAACCATGTAGTAAACGCTCTTATCACCTTCTTTGAAGTAGGCTGACATAGGCATGCCGATAGTCTGAGCCGTCTCTTTGGGCGTTTTGCCTTTAACAATGTTGCCAGCAGTTTTGAAATTATCTGCTGTTGTGAAGGTTTTATACTTCTTGTTGGCGCAAGCGACTAAGCTCATACCAGCCAGTGTCAGCAAACATAAACGAATTAAGTTCATGAATAACGTCCTTGTATAGGGTGGGGTTTCCAGAAAAATTATGGCAGGAGTTTAATTTAGATGGCGAATCTTGAATGAAAAACTAGCCGACTAATCTTTACTAGTTTGATCACTGATGGTCAGATAGCGGTCAATGAATACTAAACTTGAAGAGGCAATCCGCCTTCGCACAGGAAATCAGCATAAAGCGGCTTTAAGAATTTTGGACGAGCTCCTGCGCGCAAATCCAGACGACCCTGAAGTGAACTACCAAATGGCGTGGACATGCGATTCGCTGGGCAAAGAGTCGGAGGCCGTACCCTTCTACGAAAGAGCCATTGCGAACGGGTTATCGGAAGGTCGAAGCGGAGCGTACCTAGGATTAGGTAGCACTTACCGGGCTCTCGGTGAGTACGAGAAATCGCTCAAGGTTTTTGATGCCGCGATTCGAGAGTTTCCTCATGATCGAGCGTTGAAGGTTTTCCGGTCTCTCACTCTCTACAATCTTGGTAAGCCTTCTGATTCTGTCGGTGAGCTGCTCGTTCAGCTTCTAGACACGACATCTGATGATTCGATTAAGAAGTACGAAAACGCTTTGAGGTTCTACTCGGATAAGCTCGACGAGACTTGGAAGTGAGTGACAATTTCCATTTCGGGAGATTTTATGAGCAACAAAGAAGCGGCAATCAAGTTCCTCGAAACGTGTGCTTTGCAAAGTCCAGTCGAAGCCTTTGCGAAGTACACGAACCCGAACTTCAAACATCACAACCAGTACTTCAAAGGTGATGCGAAATCCCTAATGGATGCAATGGTTGCAGCAGACAAAGAAGCGCCTAACAAAAGCTTTAGGGTGAAGCAGGTGTTTGAAACTGGAGATCGCATCGCACTCTACTCCCACGTAGTGAAAGAGAAGATGGAGATCGCGGTGGTTCACATGCTCCGCTTCGAAAACGGAAAAGTTTCAGAGATGTGGGACGTAGGCCAAATCATGGAAAAGGATTCGCCTAACGAGAACGGCATGTTTTGAAGTCATCTTTACGAACTCTGTCGCAGCCGCTTGAGATCGGCGATCGGCGGAAGACCAAAAAGCCGAGCGTACTCGCGACTGAACTGGGATGGGCTTTCGTAACCGACTTGGTAGCTCACACTAGCCGCATCGCCCACGTCGAGTGAAAGAAGCCTCCGGGCTTCTTGCAGTCGGATCCGCTTCTGGAACTGAAGCGGACTCATAGCCGTCACCTTTTTAAAGTGTTCATGAAACGAAGAAGGGCTCATGTTCGCAATCCTGGCCAGCTCTTCGATTCGGAGTGAGGACGCAAAATCCTTTTTTATGACTTCAATGACTTTGGAGATCCGTTGCGTCTGGCTACCAATGATTCCAAGTTGCCTCACGACGTCGCCATAGGGCGAGCAGAGAAGTCGGTAAGTAATCTCGCGCACAATCGAACGACTTAAAATTCTCCGATCGCTTTCGTTCTGCAGTGAACGGAGGAGTCGCACGAAAGAATCCATAATTTCGGGAGTCACCGTATCGACGTAATAGCCTCGTTGAACAGGACCAATCGCCGAGACCGGATTTGGTTCCGAGCTAATGATGTCGTAAACAATCTCTGATTCGAGTCCTAGAACCAAACACAGGTAAGGCTTTTTTTCCGAAGCAACCGTCACTTGCCCCGTAACTGGCATATCGATCGAGGACACTAAAAACTGCGTCGGGCTATAGTGATATTTTTTGCTCGCGATGATCGCGTCCTTCTCGCCCTGGACGATAAAGCAAAGGGAAGGAGTGTAGACCGTGTGCATCGGCTCGCTCTTTGCGTTGCTGCGAACGATCTGAAGATTCTTGAGGGGTGTCTGGATGAATCCTTCTTGCCTAGCGAAATGGAGGCAGAGTTCAACAAGATCATCTCGGTTTGGTGCGCGAGTCATTTCGACCTCTTACCTGAATAAATGTAACGGCCTGTTCACCAGGGCGACAGAAAAATACGAGCACTCGGAGGATTAGGCAATCCATTCGTAGGACCATTCTATCGGTCTAATGCCAATTCCGTTTACCTTGGTTTCAAGCCAATAGGCTTTCAAACAAAGGAGTTCTATGTGAATTCACCAAAGGTAGAGCAGCAGGTTTGGTTCGTTACGGGTGCCTCAAAGGGAATTGGCCTCACATTGATTCAGCAGTTGCTAGATGCCGGCCATAAAGTTGCGGCAACAACCCGCGATGTGGCTGCCTTGACCAAAAATGTTCAGGCTCCTGCATCGCAGTTGTTGGCATTGGAGGTGAACCTAACTGATGAAAAGTCTGTGGAAAAAGCTGTGAAGTCGACGATTGAGAAATTCGGTCGCATCGACACTCTCGTCAATAATGCGGGTTTCGGACAAACCGGAACGATCGAAGAAGTCACGGATCAAGAAGCGAGAAGGAACTTCGACGTTAACGTGTTTGGTCTCTTAAACGTACAGCGCGCGGTTCTCCCGCACATGCGCAAGCAACGTTCAGGACATATCTATAACATTTCGTCAGTTGCGGGATTCGTGAGTAGCTTTAGCGGCTGGGGAATCTACTGCACGACGAAGTTTGCGGTCTCCGGGATCACGGAAGCTTTGCACGCGGATGTGAAAGGCCTCGGCATTAAGGTGACGCTCGTTTACCCGGGGTACTTCCGTACAAACTTCTTAGAAAACGACTCGATGATGAAGTCGTCGAGATCTATTGAGGATTACGTCGATGCTCATCAGTCCATCGATCTTCACTCAAACTCAATTCGGGGCAATCAACCAGGTGATCCCGCCAAGCTTGCAAGAGTTCTGATCGATCATTCCAATAAGAAAGATGCACCACTCCATTTATTCTTGGGAGCAGATGCTTACGAGATGGCTCAAGCGAAGTTGAAGAGCCTTGCAGCCGAGATCGATGCGATGAAAGCGGTAAGTGTTTCGACGGGGATTGAAAGCTAAACGGCCTAGGTAAAAGCCCCTCGCGTGGAGGGGCTTATCGATTCAGACTTTTACTTCTTGCGATTAGCGCCGAGTTCGAAACGATCAGCGTTCATCACTTTGTGCCAAACGTTGATGAAGTCGTTGACGAACTTTTCTTCGCCATCCGACGCACCGTAAACTTCTGCGTAAGAGCGAAGTTCCGAGTGCGATCCGAAAGCGAGGTCAACGCGCGTACCGGACCATTTTACTTTTCCGGTTTTGCGATCGCGTCCTTCGTACTCACCAGGCACATTCGACGGCTTCCACTCGATGTTCATGTCGAGAAGATTCGTAAAGAACTCGTTCGTCAAGCAAGCGGGCTTGGAGTTGAAGTTACCGTGTTTGATCTGTTTGTGGTTCGTGTTCAGGGCACGCATACCACCAATGAGGACCGTCATCTCGGGAGCCGTGAGACCCAGCAATTGCGCACGATCGATCAAGAACTCAGCAGCGTGAGCACCAAGTCCAGGGCGGGCGTAGTTACGGAACCCGTCAGCCATCGGCTCAAGCGGTGCAAACGATTCGGCATCTGTTTGCTCTTGAGTCGCGTCGACACGTCCAGGAGTGAACGGGACTTTCACTTTGTGTCCGGCTTTCTTCGCCGCTTCGCTGATGCCGACACAACCACCAAGAACGATTAAATCCGCCATCGAGACGTATTTTTTGCCCTTGTTAAAGTCCTTCTGAACGCTCTCGAGCTTATCGAGAACTTTTTTAAGGCGGGTGGGTTCGTTCACTTCCCAATCTTTTTGCGGAGCCAGTCGAATGCGTGCGCCATTCGCGCCACCACGCAAATCGGATTGACGGAAAGTGCTCGCGGAAGCCCAAGCCGTGAAAACGAGATCCGGAATCGAGAGACCTGTTTTCAGAATCTTCTTCTTCAAGGTTTCGATATCGGCAGCTCCGATAACGGGGCCTTTAAGTTTTGGAAGAGGATCTTGCCAGATCAAATCTTCTTTCGGGACTTCGGGTCCGAGATATCTGACTTTCGGTCCCATATCACGGTGAGTGAGTTTGAACCACGCACGTGCGAAGGCATCCGCGAACGCTTTGTGATCTTTGTGGAAGCGGCGAGAGATCGCTTCGTACTTCTTATCGAACTTGAGCGCGAGGTCCGCCGTCGTCATCATCGGGCGGTGCTTCTTCTTCGGATCATGAGCATCCGGGATCAAGTCTTTCTCTTCGCAGTTCTTTGCAGCCCATTGGTGCGCGCCGGCAGGGCTCTTCACGAGTTCCCAGTCGTACTTGAACATCATCTCGAAGTAGCCGTTGTCCCACTTTGTTGGATTCGGCTTCCACGCGCCTTCGATACCGCTCGTTGTTGTGTGAGCCCCTTTGCCAGTTTCGAAGTTGTTGATCCAACCCAAACCCATGTAGTGCATGTCAGCACCTTCGGGCTCGGCGCCGACTTTTTTCGGATCGCCCGCGCCGTGTGCTTTACCGAATGTGTGGCCACCGGCAACGAGGGCGACGGTTTCTTCATCATTCATAGCCATTCGGCCGAACGTTTCGCGAATATCGCGAGCTGAAGCCACAGGATCAGGTTTTCCATTCGGTCCTTCAGGGTTGACGTAGATGAGACCCATTTGTACCGCTGCTAATGGATTATCGAGCACTCGCTCACCTGTGTAGCGCTTCTCGCCCATCCATTCAGTTTCAGAGCCCCAGAAGATATCTTCGCCAGGTTCCCATGTATCCGGACGGCCGCCGCCGAAGCC
>SYLX01000196.1 GCA_005808505.1 Bdellovibrionales bacterium
AAAGAGGATGAGATTGAGGCGAGACGCAGATGACATCAGTCCACGACTATAGAAGTATCCTGCGAGAGCAGTTTGCTTTGCGGTGTCGAGCGAACGCTTTGTACTCGATGCGTGCTTTCGCGCGTGATCTTAAGGTTTCGCCGTCGAAGTTGAGTGAAGTTTTCAATGGTCGGCAGGGACTCTCGCGCGCGACGGCAAAGAAGATCGCGATCCGCCTAGGTTTTGGAAGTGACGAGTTAGAGCTCTTTTGTGACTCGGCCGAAAGCCAGCACGGGAAGTCAGAAGTTTTACGAAAGCTCGCAACTACTCGTCTTGAAGCAAAGAAGTCGAGCCGCGAGTTCAAGCAGATTTCGGAAGATACATTCCGCGCGATTTCGGATTGGTATCATATGGCGATCGTTCAACTTGTTTTGCTTGAGGGTTTTGACGGCTCGGTCGAGTGGATCGCATCGTCCTTAAAAATCAAAGTGCCCGAGGCGAAAGAGGCCGTCGCCCGGCTTGAGCGCCTCGGATTCATCGAGGTCAGGGACGGAAAGATCTGCGCTCACGACCAAGATGTTTGCACCACCGATGATGTGCCATCGTCTGCGATTCGAGAGTTCCACCGTCAGATTCTCGCGAAGGCCAGCACGGCTCTGTGCTTCCAGTCTCTCGAGACGCGCGATTCTTCAGCGATGATCATGCCCATCGCTCGCCGTGATTTCGGACGTGCGAAAGCGAAAATAAAGAAGTTCCGCCGAGAGCTCTCGGCGGAAATGAACGAAACACCCACGAAGGACGCACTTTATTGTCTTTCTGTTCAGTTCTTCGAACTCTAAAAGGTGCCTGGCACCTTTCCGGGATGCGCTGCGTTTCCCTCGCCGCGCATCTCATCCGAAAAAGCGCCGAACTGCGCCCATTTACGTAGCATCAGGCGAGCTCTTTAAGCCCTCCGAAAAGCCACTCCGCACCACGGTAGCGCCTAACTGTCACGAAAGTGTCAGATGTCGACCGACTTGACAGGTATAAGGCTTGCTAATCCTCTTTCGAGAAGAAGTAATCACTCGCGAACTCGAACAAAGTGGGGCCATTGTGTCATCGAAACGCACTCATTTTAACCGCACCAAAGCACTCAGTCTCCTGCTCGTTGCTTCAGCGACGGTCGGATACGGCTGCACCAAGAGCACCGACACCGCAGGCGTCAACTCTCCGAAGAACGCACTCCTGCAGGTCGTTACGCGCACGGCGGAACCGATTCCCGAAGCGCGCTTGATCCGCAGCGACTACGCCGCAAACGAAATCACGAAGCTCTGTGACGCCGCTATCGCGAAAATCTCGCAGCGCCTCGATGCCATCGCAGCTCTCAAGCCTGAACAACGCACGCTCGACAACACACTCCTTGCTTACGAGAACGCGAGCGCGGATTTCAGCGATGAAACCGGCAACCTCACGTTCATGAACTACGTTTCAACGAACGATGCTCTTCGCGCAGAGGGCTCGGCCTGCGAAGAGAAAATCGGGCAGTTCTCGGTCGGCATTCTCACGCGTCGCGATCTTTACAATGCTTTGAAAGATCAGAAACCGCGCAATCCTGAAGAAGCGCGCCTCCTTTCGGAAACTCTCGAGGGCTACGAGCAGAACGGAATGAAACTCTCCGACGAAAAACTCGCGGAGTTCAAAAAACTTAAAGGCGAGCTGGCTTCCAAAGAGACGCAGTTCTCGACAAACCTCAACAACGATGCGACTCAAGTTGCGTTCACAGCTGAAGAGCTCGTAGGCGCGCAGCCTGATTTCCTCGCGCGTCTCCAAAAGAACGCCGAAGGTAAGTACATCGTCACCGGCAAGAGCACAGACTACGTTTCCGTCATGGAGAACGTAACGAACGCTGAAACTCGCCGTCGGATGCTTGAGGCTTACCTCAACCGCGGTGGTGAAGCGAACGTGAAGCTGCTCGAAGAAGCCGTAGCGCTTCGCTCGAAGATCGCGAAAGTCATGGGCTACGAGACGTGGGCGGATTACCGCACCGTTACTCGCATGGCGAAAGACAAGAAAACAGTGACTGAGTTCCTCTCGAGCCTTCGCGGAAAACTCGCCGAACGCAACGCTCAAGATATGGCGAAGCTCCTCGCGTTCAAAAAAGAACTCGAGCCTTCGGCGACGACCCTCAATCAGTGGGATCTCGCTTACCTCAGCGCACAGTTGCAAAAACGTGATTACAATCTCGATACGGAGAAGATTCGCGAGTACTTCCCTTCAGACGTAGTCGTGAACGGAATGTTCGCAGTCTACTCGCGGATGCTCGGCGTAAAATACGTCGAAGTCACAAACGCGAAAGTTTGGGCGGACGGTGTGAAGCTCTACGAAATTCGCGAAGCTTCCAACGATCAAGTGATCGCGTACTTCTACGCCGACTACTTCCCGCGCCAAGGTAAGTATGGTCACGCGGCTGCGTTTCCGTTGATCGCTGGTCGTCGCATGGCCGATGGCAAGTACAGCATCCCTGTTGCGTCGATCGTGGCGAACTTCACGCCTCCGACGGGCGATAAACCTTCGCTCATGACTCACGACGAAGTGGAAACAACATTCCACGAGTTTGGCCACATCATGCACCAAGTTCTCACGCGCGCTCCCTACGCGTCGCTGGCTGGAACAAGCGTTGCGCAAGACTTTGTCGAAGCTCCTTCGCAAATGCTCGAGAACTGGGTTTGGTCGCCGGTCGTGCTCCCGATGATTTCGGGCCACTACAAAGACAAATCGCAGAAGCTTCCGCAAGATCTCCTCGAGAAGATGATCGCGGCACAAGACTTCATGCAGGGTTACTCCTACACGAAGCAACTTCTCTACGGTTCATTCGATATGTCGATCCACACGCAAGGCGAGAAAGTCGACACGACTAAAACTTACGACCAACTCTATCGTGAGATCATCGGCCAAGAGCCGATCGCGGGCGGAAAGTTTGCCGCTGGTTTCGGTCACATGATGGGTGGCTACGATGCGGGTTACTACGGTTACCTCTGGTCGAAGGTTTACGCCGAAGACATGTTCTCGATCTTCCCGAAAGAGGACATCATGAGCCCAGAAGTTGGTGGTCGTTACCGCAAGCTGATCCTTGAGCAAGGCAACATGCGCGAGTCGATCGATCTTTTGCGCGAGTTCTTAGGACGCGAGCCGAATTCGGATGCGTTCTTCAAGAAGATCGGAATCTGATTCCATCACTGAATTGAGAACTAACGAGGCGGGACATCGAAAGATGTCCCGTTTTTTATTGGGCAGCGCTGTAACCGTCAAAGCCGCCGAAGTTGATGACGCTCACTCGGAGCGCAAAGACTTTTCGCGAATAGGGGAGATGGCTCAAGAAGAGAGGCCCCGGCATGCGGATATCAAATGCTCGCGCTGAGGCTAGATCGTTCAAGTAGCGCAGGCGACAAAACGTGCGCGAGCGCTTTAAGACTTGATCGAGACGTGAATACTCGGTCTTTAAATTGATCTCGAGAGGCCAGCGAGGCTCGAGCTTGCGGCGAAGCGAGTACTCAAGAGGCAATGCTTCATTCGCGGCGGCACACAAGCCAATGGGCGTCAGCTCGCCCAAGAAAATGGTTTGAATCTTCTCCGGCCGCGACCACAAACGAAGGTAACCACGCGTCGCGAGAATCGCGCGGTAGGCGCGCCGAGTGGTGTTGCGATCAATCGGCGTCCACTGGCCAGCGTTCATGCCCATCTCTTCGACGTAAAAGCGAAACGCAAATCGTTCGAGATCGAGCGCCGATAGTCCCGCGAGAACCAACTGCATGTTCTCGGTCGTAAGCAGAAGTCGCGAGAGTTGGCGCACATCCGTGAGAGCTGCGAGCGGATCTTTCGTTAGAGCACCCATCATCAAACGAAGTTTCACGACGGCTAAGAGATCAGAAACCTCGGGGATGGGGAGTTGTGGGGGAGGGATGAAGCGCCTTTTTCCAATGAGATCCCCGATGGGACTTTCGGCTTCGATGTCCCAATAATCAAAGCGGTTCAAACCGGTGAAGAGTGACAGGTCTGCTTTCAGCTTTTCGGCGCGTGGAAATTTTCGCATCCACTCGGTTTTCATCCGCAGAAGATTTTCTCGAGCCTCCGTTGAAACGAGCGGCTGTGCTTGGCCACGGGCAGGTGCCCCTGCGATCGTTGGCGACCAAAACACTTTCGCGTTCAAATAAACGCCCGCGTCGGTCATGCCGGCCGAGCGGTTTTCAAAGAGTGGATTCTTCGCGAGGAATTGTAGATCGTCGAGGTAGGGCTGAATGAACCGCTCCTGGACGGCGCGGTTCTTTTCGAGAGTCGGTTTAACTTGCAGGCGGTAGAGAACTTCGACCAAGCCGATCGCAATGATCGAGAGCGAGAGCACGACCGCCGCTACGAAAGAGAGCCAACGAGCCATAGGCTTTGTTCACTCCCTTTGAATCCTTAAGCGGCTTTATGCTTGAAGGCACGACGGAACGTGCGCCACTGACGATAGGCCGCTTTGAACTCAATCTCGGCCATGCGGATTTCAACACGCGCCGCTTGCTTGAAGTGAAGCCCTTTGGCCGCGAGGTCGCGACGAGCCGTTTTGTAGGACTCGCGCAAGGCCTTCAACTTCTTCTGTGCTTCCACGATCTGAAGTTTCAATTGCGTCACGCGCTCAGCCGAAGCTCCTTTTGCGAGCATCAAGCGTTCTTCCATCGCAAGACGAGCTTTCAAAATCTCTTCTTTCTGAGCTTGCTTTAAGCGCGAAGCGAGACCGACGAGCGACAATCCTTTGATCCACCATTTTGTCGGATCCCAGTGATACCAACGAGTGCCGTTACGGTAGTCCGCTTGGAACGTGTGGTGGAAGTTGTGGTAGCCCTCGCCAAACGTGAGAACCGCGCAGATGAAGCTGTCGCGCGCTGTGTGTTTGTCCGTGTAAGTCTGACGACCAAACGTGTGCGCAAGCGAGTTGATCAAGAAGGTCGAATGCTGCGTGAGAACGATGCGGAGGAGGCCACCGATGATCACGCCGCCCCAGAATCCGAAACCACAGAAGTAACCCACGATGCCAGGGACGATGAAGCCCATGAACGATGCGAGCCAAACGTAGTAGTTGTGCTGGAACATGATGATTTTGTTCTTCGCGAGATCTTTTGCGTAGTTTCTCGCCTCAGGATGCTGGTCGCGGCGGAACATCCAGAACAAGTGCGCGTACCAGAAACCTTTGTTGATCGTGTAGGGGTCGCCATCTGTATCCACCTCGCGGTGGTGACGACGGTGATCCGTGCACCACTGAAGAAGCGATCCTTGAAAGGCGCCTGCCGAAACAATGATGTAAAGGAATTCGATGAAAGGATGCGCATCATAGCTGCGGTGAGCGAAGTAGCGGTGATAACCGCAAGTGATGCTCATATTGTTGATGATGTAAGCGATCGCGAAGAACGCAACTAGACCCCAGCTCCATCCGTTTTGCATCAAGTACATCGGAACGAGGATCGCCGCGAGAACGGGAGTGATCGTCATGAAGAGAATGTTATGCCAAATCAATGCTCCCCTTTTGCGCGGCTCATTCGGCAGAGCCGACTTTGAGTCGATCGTTGACGGGAGAGTCTTATTCGGTTTCGAAACCGAATTAGTTGGATGTGACATCAGCGCAGTCCTCCAGGAATACACAATTACTTGAAAACAATCATAAAGGGGTATTTAGCGAAATGGCCACCCAAAAAAGCCTTCTGGGATTGAGTGCCAAAAGCCAAATGCCTTGATGATAAAAGATAAGCAGGATACCTCGACGGCCTTTAAACTTGAACTCGCCTTTTGACTCGTTCGGCTTTCACCGCATACGCTGGCTTCGCCATGACTTTCTCTTCTCTCCAAAGGGGGAAAAGCGATGCTACGTCGAGCTTTCACGATCTCTTCTCCGCGACGGCTTCATCTTATCGCGATGCGGTCTTTGGCTTTCGTAATGGGCTTCTTTGCACTTCTGCCCCTAGCAGCGCCGCAACCGGTCACATCGCCTAATGAACGCGCAAATGAGCGAGTCGTGTTGTTTTTGGGTGACTCGTTGACCGAAGGTTACGGCGTCAAGAAAGAGGAAGCTTATCCGGAGCTTGTTCGCGATCTCTTAGAAAAGTCGGGAACAAAGATCAAAGTTGTCAACGGAAGCATCAGCGGCAGCGTCTCCGCAGATGCGGATCGCCGACTCCGTTGGTTCTTGAAAACCAAACCAGAAATCATGGTGCTGGCCCTTGGTTCTAACGATGCACTGAAGGGCACCTCGCCCAAAGTCATTAAAGAGAATCTCGCAAAAGTCATCGACCTCGCCCAGACCAACGGCATTACGGTCCTGCTTTGTGGAGTTCGGGTCTTCACAAACTTCGGGGCGGATTACACGCGCTCGCTTGAGCAAGTTTACAAGGATCTCGCAAAAGAGAAGAAACTAGAGTTTATGCCCTTTTTGTTAGAGGGCGTTGCACTTGATCGCGAACTCAATCAATCCGATGGGCGACATCCGAATGCAAAAGGCCACGCCATCATTGCTAAAAATGTCGCGAAAGAACTCGAGCCCATCCTGAAAAAGACCGCAACAAAGCCCGCAAAAAACACGGAAACGAAGACTCAGGGGTAATGAAGTGATTTTACGCGCCGAAAATGTGACAAAGAATTTCGATCAGGGCACCGAGAAGCTGGAAATTTTGAAGGGCGTCTCTCTCAAGGTTGAAAAGCCTGAGACCGTTGCGATCATGGGGCGCTCGGGCTGCGGAAAATCAACATTCATCTCACTTCTCGCCGGACTCGATTCGCCGACCACGGGGGAAGTCGAAGTTCTCGGTAAACAGCTCGCGACACTTGATAACCGTACTTTGAACACCTTCCGCGCGCGTCACATTGGGATCGTCTTTCAGCAATTTCACCTTCTCGATCACTTAACAGCTCTTGAGAATGTAAGACTTCCGCTTGATCTCAATCGTCTCGAAAATCCCGATGCCCGCGCAAAAGAAATGCTCGAAAAAGTGGGCCTCGGGCATCGACTGGATCATTTTCCCGATACGATGAGTCGTGGAGAATGCCAGCGCGTCGCGATCGCGCGCGTTCTTGTCATGCGTCCCGAACTTTTACTGGCGGACGAGCCAACAGGAAGTCTCGACGTGAAAACTGGAAGGGAAGTCATCGACCTCATCTTCCGCTTGGCCGAAAGCGAAAAGCTCGCGCTCGTCATGGCAACTCATGACCCAAAGGTCGCCGAGCGTTGCACACGTCTCTTGTATATGGACTCAGGCCGCCTCGGAACCGAGAGACCCGCCGCTTTCGGTTGAGCTTGGACTCATCCTGACCAACGACGCTGAGATCATTTCGCCGACAAGGATTCTCCATGATTTTCCATCTAGCACTGCGTGAGCTCCGCTTCTCTGGTCCTAAACTTCGTCTCGTTATCCTCATTCTTTTTCTTGGCTTTCTGGGCCCTCTCTTCTCAAGTGCGTTGAAGTCCTCGGTTGCCGACTATCTAAAAGAACGCTCGCGCGGATTACTTGCGGCGGATTTGGCCGTGAGTTCGACAAAGCCGTTCGAAGAAAAAACAAAAGCCGAAATACTCAAAGCTCTCGATCCGGTTCGGTCGGTCGAACAAACGGAATTCGTGACGATGGCACGAGGACGCGACGTGGCCACTCTCGTTGAAGTCAACGGAGTTGAAGGAGCCTTCCCGATCTACGGCGCCTACAAAGTCGAAGGCGGCGGGGAGCTGAAAAATTCAGAGCCTTTGCAGAGCGAAAAAATAGCGTGGGTCTTTCCCGAGGTTCTAGCCCAGCTTGGCTTGAAGAATGGCGAAAATATCGGAATCGGAAAAGCGGAGTTCACGATTCGTGAAGTTCTCAACGATGCGCCAGGAGCAGGGCGAGCTGCGGGATTCGCGCCGCGCGTTTACATCGCGCGAAAGTTCATTCCCGACACGGGCTTGACCCAATACGGAGCGCAGGTTTTTCACCGCATCTTCGTTGAGCTAAAACCGGGAGTAACTCCCGAAGACGTAAAACTCACGTACTCAGATCCTGATATATTTGTCCGTACACCTGACGATTCTACAAGAGGCTTCGAAAGATTTTTTAGCTTCTTTAACCTCTATCTCGTGGCGATCACGATGATCGTGTTCGCACTTTCTTGGGTCAGTGCCTTCTACATCTTGCAGATCTTTTTGCAGGAGCGTTTGAAGAACGCGGCCGTTTTCATGATCAATGGTGGCTCAAGGCTGTCGGCCGCCTTGCTCTACGCGCTTCAAGTTTTCCTCGTGATGGCTCTTTCGTTCGTCGCGGCGGGTCTCGTGGTGGAAGTTGTCGCGTATCTCGCAAATCTCACCTTCGTCAGCGAATTCCCGGAAGGTTTCACACTTCGAGTCGCGCTGCGGGATTGGGCAACTCTCGGCGCGGTGGCCACGGTTTCGGCGTTCGCGTTTAATGCGCCTTTTTTCGTCCGTTTACGCTTTATGAAGATGCAGACTCTCCTCGGAGAAAATGCGTTGGGCATCGAGCGACTACCGCGGATGACCGCGCTTGTTAGCTACGCTCCGCTTTTGATTGTTTTCTTGGGACTCGCAACTTGGCTCATGGATTCGCTTCGCGATGCTCTTCGCCTCGGCGGAGGCATGGCCGGAGCCGCTCTCGTCGGGTGGTTTGCGGGTCGAGTGTTGTTTAAGGCATTCTTCCAAAGCGTGAAGACCACGCCCGGCTACACGCGGCTAGTTGCGACGTCACTCTCAAGGAGCCGGTTCGGTGTAAATCTCTGTTTCTTAGCTCTCGTATTGGTTGGTCTATCGCTCAACCTGGTGCCGCATCTTTTGCAAAGTGTGGTGGAAGAAATCAGGCCCCTTGAAGGCAAAGAAGTTCCTTCCCTGTTTTTATTCAACATCCCAGAATCCTCGCTTGAGGACGTGCAAACGTTCGCTGCCTCACAGACAATTGAGTTGCGTTATCTTTCACCTTTGATCCTCGGTCGCCTTCTGAAGGTGAACGGGGAGCCGACGAAAAGTGATCAGCTTCAACGCTTTCCGGTTCGCCTCTCGTCGCGTCCCGAGAGAATTCCTTCTGAGACGTTGGTAGAAGGCAATGAACTCCCCAAGACGTTTGATTCCGCGAGCGAGGCGGTCCCCGAAGTTTCGATTGAAATGCGCTTTGCGGAACGAAACGGGTTTAAACTCGGCGATGTTCTCGAATTCGATATTCAAAGTGTTCCGATTCAAGCCAAGATCACCAGCATCCGCCGCGTGAAGTGGACGACGTTTAATCCCAACTTCTTCATCATGTTTCAGCCGGGTGTTCTCGACGATGCGCCAAAAACGTATATCGCAAACGTCAACATGGCGGGTGGTGATGCAAAAAAAGTAGGCGTTCAATACGAACTTACGAAAAGATTCCCGGATATCTCGGTGATCGATATTGGTCGCACGATTTCGCGTGTTCTCGAAATCGCCAGATCCGTGATTGGGCCCGTGACCGCGGCAGCCTGGATCGCCGTCGTGATGAGTTTTTTAATTCTCCTCGGCGTGATCTCGCACAACTTGAAGTTGCGAGATGCGGAAGTCGACATCGAGAAGCTTTTAGGTGCCGACGCTCCTCTCATTCGGCGTTTGATTGTAGGTGAGTACGCAGTGACGGCGATTTTCGCGTGGATCGTTGGTGCTGGTTCTGCGCTCGCTCTCGCTTGGGCCGTGACCTTCCAGGCCCTAGAAATTCCGCTCAAAATCTCGTGGATCGCGATCTCTGGTTCATTGGCATTGACGGTCCTCGCGACAATGCTCGTGGCTTACATCAGTTGCACCCGCGTGCTCCATCTGCGTGGAACGAGTCGGAAGTTATGATCACCCGCGCGTTGATCCTAGCCGCATTTCTCCTTTTGCTCCCGGGTTGTTCATCACTCCTGTATTACCCCTATGACGGGTTTGCGGTGAGCCCAGCGAAAATGAAGCATGCGCCTGAAGATATCGTCATCGAAACCGAAGACGGCACGAAGATTCACGCTTGGTACTTCAAAGCGCCAACCAAGCCAAAGGGGACACTTCTCTTTTTTCACGGAAACGCGCAGAACCTGACGACCCACTTTTACAACCTCTATTGGATCCTTGAACAAGGTTACGACTACTTAATCTTCGATTATCGCGGCTACGGGATGTCGGAAGGGAAACCGAACCCAGAAGGAACGCTCAAAGATGGAAAAGCAGCCCTTCGTTGGATCGCGAAACATAAGAGAACAAAGTCACTCTATCTTTTCGGTCAAAGTTTAGGAGGAGCCGTTCTTCTTCGTACCGCTTGCGATCTAAAAGGTGAGGTGGCATTTGACCGCATCGTGGTTGATTCGACGTTCTCCTCTTACAAACGAGCGGGACAAAAACTTCTCTCGCGCTCCTGGATCACGTGGGCCTTTCAGTGGCTGCCGTTTCTCGTTTTAAGTGACGAGTACGCTCCAAAAGCTTGCGTTGAGACACTTTCGCCAACTCCGCTCCTGGTCGTTCACGGGACAGATGATCCCACCATCGCCTTCTCGCTCGGTGAGAAAATTTATGAAACCGCGCGCGAGCCCAAAGAGTTTTGGCGTGTCGAAGGCGGCAAGCATACGGACTTCTTATTTCGCGATCATAATCAGTTTCAATCGAAGTTAATTACTTGGCTCGAGACGCCGGTGCGTCCTCAAAGCGAGGTGGAAAGCATCGACCCCTTAACTGGTCACTAAACACCAGCTAAACTGCATAAGTTTTAAGCTGATCTGCGTTGAATCGAGCAATCGCTTAGTTTTTTATTGCCATCGTCGAGCGTGTTTTCTCTAATTGACGAGTAATCCCAACTTCCTGAGGAGGACAACAATGCGGGGTTTCGTACGATTGATGGCGATCCTGGCGCTCATGGCGCCGGTGGCTTTCGCAAACGCGCAAAACAAAAAAGCTAGAAAACAATCTCTCGAGCAAGCGGCAAGCGGCCAAGGCTACGGCGTAGCAGGTTGCGGTCTCGGCTCGATCGTCTTTGGTCCCCAAGGCGGACCTGTTCAGATCGTAGCGGTTACGCTCAACGGGACAGGCATGCAGACTTCGGCGATCACGACTGGAACATCGAACTGCGATATCCCGGAAATGGGACAGCAGGCGGCGCTCTTCATCGAGATCAACCAAGAGAACGTGCGCACTGAACTCGCCCGCGGTCAGGGCGAAACGGTTTCCAGCCTCGCTTACATTCTCAAGTGCAGCGACTCTCAGCTCTTCGGTACGAAGATGCGTGAGAACTACGGCACGATCCTCGAGAACGGCATCTCGACTTACGAGACAACTCGCCGTATCTTGAAGACAATCGAGAACAACGCTGATCTCAAAACAACTTGCGAAGCTCAAGGCTGAGAAGGAGGACGCGCATGAAATTCGCTAACATTCTTTTGGCTGCCTTCGCTCTCGTTGTTTCGTCGCAAGCTTTTGCGAAAACTGGCAAAATCGGTCCCGCAGGTTGCGGTCTCGGTAACATGGTTTTCGGTCACAAGGACATGCAAGTTCTTGCAGCGACTACTAACGGTTCCACTTACAACCAACTTTTCGGTATCACGACCGGAACTTTGGATTGCGGACCCGGCGTTTTCGGCTCGGCAATGTACAACTACGTTGAGTCGAACAAAGTCGCTCTCGAAAAAGACATCTCGCGCGGACAAGGCGAAGCCGTCGTTGCTCTCGCTGAAGTTTCGGGCTGCAAAAACCAATCGGCTCTCGGCGCTGCTCTCCAAGGCCGCTACGAAGAGATTTTCCCCAAGGCTGACGTTTCGGCTCTCCAGGTGACTGAGACGATCCAAAAAGTCATCCGCGAAAATCCTGCAGTTTGCGCTCCTCTCTCTTAAGTGCCTAAGGCATTTAAGAGTTGCGTAAGCTCTTGAGATTTCCTGCGGGAAATGTGAAAAAGGCTGCGGATGTCACAATTCGCAGCCTTTTTTCTTTTGTTCGCGGCAACGGTCATCGCGTCTCTGGCCGATTGTTCTTTGGCGCATTCTTCAACAGCCACTTCGTCTTCGGACGCTGCGGCTCCGTTCATCGCGAAGGCGATTGAACGCCGACTTCATGAACGTGAAGAGTGGCGTAGGCTAGTTCACTATCGAAAAAGATCCTTCGGCTTAGGTTGGCAGAGCGAAGCGGATAACAAACGCTTCTTCCTCGCTGAAAACGGTAAAGACGATCCGCGAGCCGAACTTGTCGAAACTCTCAAGCTCGGTTTTACGAATCAGCTTCTTCCGCCCGCAAGGGAGGGGGCTCCGTCCTTGACGGCTCGTTGCCAGTTCCCGGCGCGTTGGTCGTGGCTTGCGCAAGAGCTTGCGATTTCTGACTCCCTTTTGCCTACTAACGACTGCTCTCCTTACTTCGCGTTCCGAGATCGAGTGCGTCCGCTTTCAGCGACCTTGATCTTCTCGGGTTACTACGTAAACAATCCGTCGTCAGCGTTCGGGCATCTTCTCTTGCGTTTGAACCGCAGTGATCGCTCAAAAGGCGCCTCCGGATCTGAACTTCTCGATAACGGCGTGAACTACGCCGCCGTGAACACGGTATCGAATCCTGTTCTTTACGCGATTTATGGTCTGACCGGCGTTTTTGAAGGGAGCTTCAGCTCCATCCCGTACTATTACAAGGTCCGCGAATACAGTGACTACGAATCGCGTGATCTCTGGGAGTACGAACTTGATCTCACTCGCGAAGAACTCGATCGCCTTGTGGCGCATCTTTGGGAGCTCGGATCGACTCATTTTGATTACTTCTACTTAACGGAAAACTGCGCCTACCATCTTCTTGCGGCTCTTGAGGCTGCGGCTCCTCGCACGAACCTCCTCGATCGCATCCCTTTCTACGTCATTCCGGTGGATGCGGTAAAAGCGGTTACGGAAGAGCCCGGTCTCGTCAAGCGAGTGGATTATCGACCCTCTACGCAACGGATATTGCGTGAGCGTTACTCTCTTCTTTCTAAAGAAGAGAAAGCGCGCTTTCTCAAAATTCGTGATCAAGCAAAGCCGGCAGAGGAAGTTAAAGATCTTCCGCCCGAGAGTGCTGCGCGCGTTCTCGACACGGTTTTAGATCACATCGATCACAAACATTTTAAAGAGCTGATCCTTAAGACAAACCAGAGTGCCATTGATCAAAAGCAGAATGTTTTGGTCGCGCGGAGTCGACTGCCTGCAGGTGGGCAGGTGCAAATTGAAGTGGGTGAGAAAGACTACCCGCACAAGAGTCACGACTCGCTCCGCTGGTATCTTGGATTTGGAAACCAAAAAATTGATACTCGCGACAATGAAACTTTCCTTGAAGGTGAAGTCCGTTTCGCGCTTCACGATATTCACGATCCGCTCGATGGGTACCTGGCGTACTCGACCGTTGAGTTCTTCAAAGTTCGGGCGCGCTACTACACAAAACCGAGTCGGGGAGAGCTGACCAACTACACCCTCTTCACCGCGAGTAACTTGGCTCCCTTCTCAAATCTAAATTCGAGCAGGGCATGGCGCGTGCAGATGGCGGCCCACCGGGTGCGCGACCGTCGCTGCGAGAATTGCTTAGCGGCCGTCACACAAGGTTTGATGGGATACAGCTGGGCGCCAGCACAAACTCTCGTTGTTTATGGTTTGTTAGGTGGTTACGGCGAAACCAGTCCGGATTTCCGTGATGCTAAATGGATCGCGAGTGCGGCGGCAAATCTTGGCTTCCGCTGGAACGTCTATGGACCACTGACACTTGCCGGTGAGGTCGAAGGCCGCCGGGTCTTCGACCGCGAAACGTTCGATCGGCTGAACACCATGGCAAAGTTGCGCTGGAATGGCTCAACGACACAAGCCTTTGAGCTTGAGTACCTCCAAGAAGTCGCAACCCAAGAAGCGATTTTGCGTTACATCCGCTATTTCTGAACTGTAGCCCGATCTCACGGTTGACCATCGACAGATGCTTTCCTTTTGAGGAAGATCAGGAGGTGGAGGCGTTGGACGAATGGCGCAAATGAGCAAGGATGTCTCGTACTCTGAAGGTTACTATCGATCTCCCACTTTATCTGATGATCAGATTGTCTTCGTCTCCGAAGATGATCTTTGGACCGTTGACCTAGAAGGCGGCGTTGCGAGGCGTTTAAGTTCTGGGTTAGGCAAAGTCCGATCAGCTGCTCTTTCTCCCGACGGACGGTATCTTGCGTTTTCGAGCACCGAAGAAGGTCACGCCGAAGTTTTCATGATGGCGGCCGACGGTGGTGAAGCGACGCGAATGACGTATCTTGGTTGCGATACGCGTGTCATCGGGTGGACAAAGACGGGCGAAATTCTTTTCGCAAGTAACCACCAACAAGCATTCGCGCGCCTAACGGACATTTACGCGCTCTCGCTTGATCACCACGAAATTTCGAAAGTCCCATGTGGCCCGGCAACGCACGTGGATTTCGATGTGAACGGACGCATGGTCATCGCCCGCCATGGCGGAAGTGATCTTGCGTACTGGAAGCGTTACCGAGGCGGAACCGCCGGCGAGATTTGGATCGATACCAAAGGAGGCGGTGAGTTTAAGAAATTACTCAAAGCCCCCACGAACAGCGCCCGGCCTTTTTGGGTTGGAAAACGCATCTACTTCATCGCTGATCATGAAGGCACCGGAAACGTCTACTCGGTGAAAGAAGACGGAACCGACCTCCAACGCCACACCAACCAGCGTGAATACTACGCTCGTGGACTCAACGTTCATGGAACGAAGTTAATTTTCCACGCAGGTGGTGATCTTTTCGTGCTTGACGCAAAATCAGATCAAGCTCCGCGGAGAGTGAAAGTCGATTATCGAAGTGCGCGAACGCACCTCAATCGGCGTTTCGTTTCGGCGAGCGCTTATCTCGAAGATTACGAGCTTCATCCAAGTGGTGAGCGAGCCGTCATCTCCGCTCGCGGAAAGACTTTTAATTTCGATCTTTGGCGTGGCCCTGTCTTTCAACATGGTCAAGAAGGAGCGCTTCGTTACAGGCTCGGTCGATTTTTAAGCGATGGAAAACGTGTGGCGCTCGTCAGCGATGCAGGCGGGGAGGAAGCGATCGAAATTCACGACCACGAAAATCGCACGGTCGTAGATCGACTCACATCGCTTGATCTTGGACGCACGGTTGAGATGAAGCTCTCGCCCGTAGCTGATGAGGCGATCATCACGAACCATCGCAATGAGTTGATTTGGGTTGATCTCGTGAAGCGTGAGTCCCGAGTGCTCGATCGCAGTCCGTTTACGCGGATCTACGGATTCAACTGGTCACACGACGGCACATACGTTGCGTATAGCTGCTCGGAAGATGAACGCACGAACTCCATTCGCGTCTGTGATCTGAAGACATGGGCCGTCCATCGAGTCACGCGACCTGTATTGCGTGACATGACTCCGTTCTTTGATCCTCAAGGTGAGTATCTTTACTTCTTGTCTTACCGGGAGTTTGATCCCGTCTACGACAATCTCCACTTCGACTTGAGTTTCGTTCGCGGCTGTAAACCGTATTTAGTTACTTTGAGAAAAGATGTTCTTTCTCCTTTCTCGACGGATCATCCCGGTCGGAAAAATGAGAAAGAAAAGAAGTCCGACGTTTCAAAAAATGGCGAGGGCCAGCGACGCCTGGAGATCGATTTCGACGGCATCGAAGATCGAATCGTGGCTTTTCCCGTCCCCGACGGGCGCTACGGTCAGCTAGCCGCCACGAAGGAAAAAGTCTACTTCACGCGACTTCCCATCAAAGGAAGTTTGAAAGGTGATTCTTACGGCGAACCTGCTTCCGACGCGCAGCTTGAAATGTTTGATCTCGAAACCGAGCGCATGGAAACGATCGTCGGCAACATGACTTCGTTTCGCTTGTCACGGGATGGGAAGCATCTCACATATCGCTCGGGAAACTCGCTTCGCGTGGTGAAGGCGGGCGAAAAACCTCCCCGCGAAACGGATGATTATCGCCGTGGCGGTTGGATCGACCTTGAGCGCGTTCAGGTTCCGGTGCGACCCCGCTCGGAATGGCGGCAGATGTACCGCGAAGCTTGGCGCCTCCAGCGTGATCACTTTTGGACGGAGGACATGTCCAAGGTCGATTGGGTTCGTGTCTACGAGCGCTATTTACCACTCCTTGACCGAGTTAGTTCTCGATCCGAAGTCTCCGACGTCATTTGGGAAATGCAGGGTGAACTCGGAACGTCGCATGCCTACGAAATCGGCGGTGATTACCGCTCAAGCCCGCATTATGGTGTGGGCTTCTTGGGCATTGAATGTGCTTTTGACGAAACCGAAAATGCTTATCGACTCATGAAAGTGATGAAAGGCGATATTTGGGACGACACTTGTTCATCACCGCTCGCGCGGGCGGGAGTTGGATTAGAAAAAGGAGATCTTCTCGTTGCGATTGATGGACAGCCGCTCTCGCGCGATCACAAACCGCATCAGTGCCTTTTGCATCGTGCCGGTAAAGAAGTATCAGTGAGCTTTAAGAAAAAAGGGCGCGGGGAAGTTAAAACACTCGCGATTAAAACATTACGATCAGAGCAGTACCTACGCTACCGTGAGTGGGTCGAGGCCAATCGTCGGTTTGTCTACGAACGAAGTGCGGGTCGGATCGGTTACCTCCACGTGCCGAACATGGGACCTTTCGGTTACTCCGAGTTTCATCGAGCATTCCTCACCGAAATCGACCGCGACGGCTTGATCATTGACGTTCGTTTCAACGGTGGCGGTCACGTTTCGCAGCTCTTGCTTGAAAAGCTTGCGCGGCGCCGGATTGGTTATTCGAAGTCGCGTTGGTTCGGAGCTTACCCTTATCCAACCGAATCGCCTGCGGGTCCGATGGTTGCGCTCACGAACGAGTATGCCGGCTCAGACGGGGATATCTTCTCCCACTCATTTAAGCTCATGAAACTGGGTCCTTTGATTGGAAAGCGGACTTGGGGCGGCGTCATCGGCATCAGCCCGCGTCATTCGCTGGTCGATGGTGGATACACGACGCAGCCTGAGTACTCGTACTGGTTTAAAGACGTCGGCTGGAAGGTCGAAAATTATGGCACCGAGCCGGATATCGAAGTGGAATTTCTTCCATCCGATTACGTGGCTGGTCGCGATCCTCAACTCGAGAAGGGGCTACGGATTTGTTTGGACCGGATCGAAAAGAATCCGCCCGCAAAACCTGCCTTCGGCGATGTTCCGGATCTTTCTTTGCCTTGATGAAGTTCAGGGCACGCAGCTCGCAGCAGGAGGGCGAAAAGCCTTGTCATTTCGGGCTCAAATGGTATCTACCAGGAGATCAGGAGGACCTCCGCAGTGATGAAATTGAGCGCCGATCGCCAAGGTTTAAAGAGACATAGCGCCCCGCAATCGAACGAACGAATTTTCTGGGGTGTTCTCGCGATCATCTTAGTCGCCGCGGCTTTGCGCATCGTCGTGCAAGTCCCGAACTTTTCTCCTGTCGCTGGGATGGCGCTCTTTGCTGGAGCCTACCTGTCCCGCAAGGCTTGGGCCTTTATGGTTCCGCTCGCCGCCATGTTCGTTAGCGATCTGGCGCTTGGTTTCCACGCCGATATGCCGGCCGTTTATCTTTCCTTTGTTCTCGTAACGGCTCTGGGATTGGGTTTGCGCGAAAATCGCACCGTTGTTCGTGTCGGTCTTGCTTCGGTCGCGTCTTCGGTCCTTTTCTTTGCGCTTACGAACCTCTCGGTTTGGTGGACGAGCGCGATGTACACGCACGACTTCGAAGGTCTTGTTGCTTGTTTCGTAGCGGCAATTCCGTTTTTCCAAAACACCGCGGTGAGCGATATGATCGCAACCGGAGCTCTCTTCGGTGGCTGGGAACTCTTACATCGTTACGTGATTCCGCAGCGCCAAGCTCAGCGTTCGAATTAGGTAAGTTGTTTAGTGGGCGGGCCCGAACGTGGGTTACGCTCGCTTATGGGTGGATTCGGCGCGCACATCATTGTAGGATGCGCCTGCTCCTCGAGCTCAAAACGAGCACTGTGATTTTGATTCTGAACGGTTAGGACTCTTAAGGCATGGCAGATAAAAACGACGCTTGGCCCGAAAACGCCAAGGGCAAATTCTATGTGGACCGCACCTGCATCGCTTGCGACGCTTGCTGTATTGCCGCACCCGAGAACTTCAAAATGAATGAAGACGATGGACACGCTTTCTTGGCAAAGCAACCAGGCTCGGGCCCAGAGGAAGATCAATGTCGTGAAGCGATGGAAGGTTGCCCGGTCGAAGCTATCGGCCTCGACGGCGAGTAATCGATTCGTGAAAATTGAAGTCTTGCGAAAAGGCTCGGTGACCCCGGGCCTTTTTGTTTTTAGTTATCCGGATGAAAACCGCGTTCGTGTCTGCGTGGGATTGTGTGTTCCGCAACCGTTTCCGCATTGAGAAGAAGGCGAGTCTGAAACGGAATCTGAATGTTCGCACGATCAAACGCTAGCTTAATGTCGCGGTAAAGATCGTTCTGAATCTGTAGCAGATTCTTCGTAAGCGTAAAAACTTGGAACTGAATATTTATGCCGGAGTCCGTGAATCCCCGATTGATGAAAAGAGGGGCTGGATCCTCGAGGCAATATTGATGGCGCCGAGCTTCGTCGCGGAGCACGCGCTCGACAACTCTTAAATCAGAATTCAACGCAACGACGAGGTTGAAGTCAAAACGGCGAACCGGAAAATAAGAATGATTGGTGATGTTGGTCTTCACCAGCGTTTCGTTCGGGATTCGCACCATGAGGTTGTTGAACGTGCGAATCTTGCTTGAGAGAAGATCAATCGACATGACTTCACCGGTGATCTCTCCGACTTGGATCACGTCCCCAACGCCGAAAGGTCTTTCAAGCATCAAGAACAAGCCACTGATCAAGTTCGACGCCGATGTCTGTGCAGCGAAGCCGACAGCGACCGTCAAGACGCCTGCGGCACCTAGGAGCACGCGGATATCAAATCCCATTTGCCCTAACGCCGCGGCGAACGACGCAAAAAGAAGGCCGTAGTACGAGATCTTCGTCAGCAAGATTCTTTGTTGCGGATCAAGTTGGGTGAACCGCTCAACCGCCGAGCGAGAGCGTCTGGCGAGAAAACTACCGACGATCAAAATCAATGCCGCGACCAGAACGCGCGCGAGCTGCTCACCGCTCAAGATCTTTGTGAAGTCGATACCGGCGAAGTTCATTACACCCAGCTCCTCTCGCGAAAGAAGGCGCTAAAGGCGCGAACGACCGAGCTAGGCGTTTGCACCGATTGGCGAGGTCCCGCGACAAATTGGCTTGGACTCGCGTCAAGTGGAGGCTGACGGTCGATTCTTAACGAAGCCATTTCGGTGTCTTCGCGGCGCTCGAGTGAGAACGCATCGGTCCAGAATCCCGTGCGCGGAGAGTAAAACAGAGACAGACGTGGCAGCGGAACGTTGATCTTGTCGAGTTGAAGCGCGTCGGAACCAGCGTTCCGAATGGACACGGTGCTAATCGCGCAGTGAAGACGAAGTGGCACTTCGCGAAGATCGAGGAAAGCCGGCACCGTACTCGCGTAGCACAATTCACCCGCAACCGACATCGGGCCAAACCAAGTATCCGAGAGTCTGTAGGTAGGAATCTCGTGCAAAAGTTTCGACGGCTCAGCCATTTCAATTCGCAAATGCAGAGGAGATAAAACGTAAAGCTGAACGGTCTCGTTCGGCAAAACGCTCAACGGCGTTTCAAGTCTTGTCACGATCGGCCGATCGGGGAGAGCCGGAGCGAAGATCAAGTCTTGACGAGCGGCCGATCCAAAAACGCAGTGAACTTGATTCGCATCGTGCGGAATCGGATCATGACTAGCGCCAGGAACAACGCGGACGCGAGGATCCAACCAATCGCCTTGATGTGCCCACGAGATGCGCCACTGATGAGTCATGTGGCGCATCCACACTTGAAGCGGACCGATCTGCCAGAGATCCGTGCGTTCAGGTTCGATCGTGTGGCGGCCCCACCAGCTGTTGAAATTCATCGGCGTCATGCGATTTACCCTATCAATCGCACTTATGGGTGTAAAGCGTTTGGGAAAAGGATTTCTTATAGCCTGGTCGACTTGACAACGGCGGCGTCGAACTCATCTTTTTCATTTGCCCTTCTCAGTTCAGTGAATTCATTCGCAAAATTTTTCTTCCACCAAAACCGGTTTTGTTTTTGCCTTCCTTGACAGCTTTTCAAGCCTGCACATCTTGATGGCGTAACGGAGAGACTGGTCGAGGCAAAGAGTAGTCGAGACGAAATCTCCTTTGCGTAACGAAACGTGCCTGCACTGGTTCATCAGCTCGCGAGAAATACGATGATCGTGCAGGCCGAATAACAAAACGAAACCACGACTGTTTTTTTAGGAGGATCATATGAAAGACGTTCAATCACGCACGCAACGTAGCCCGATGGTGTTCAACTCTATCTTCGAAGACTTCGATCGCATCTTCGACGGCTTTGCGGCTCCCGTGCTTCGTCAAAATTCTTCGTTTGTTCCAGCTTACGAGTTGGTTGAAGACGATAAAGGTTATTTGTTGAGTTTTGATGTGCCCGGAATTCCCAAAGACCAGATCCAAGTTGAAATCAAAGACAACCAACTTCGCGTCTGGGGCGAGCGCAAGTTCGAGAACGCGCAACCCGAAGGTAAACGCATGTTCACCGAACGCCGATACGGCCGGTTCGAACGCGTGTTCACTCTTCCGGCCGATGTCGACGGAGATAAAATCCAAGCTCATCACGAAGATGGTGTGTTGCATCTGATGCTTCCGAAGACCGAAAAAGTCCAAGCGAAGTCGATCAAAATCGAGTCCGGTCCGACCGGCTTTTTCAGTAGGCTCGTCGGCAATAAAGACGAAAAGAAAGTTCAGTAAGCGGAACGAAAAAAAGCCCGGCTCTTTGTGAGTCCGGGCTTTTTTATTCAAAATTCGGCGTGCGTGATCAGTGCTTCAGCGTGAAGTCGCTTGGCGCAACCGAGGTACGAAACTGTCTCTGCGGACGCAAACGACTGTCGATCATCGCCGTCAAATTCAAAAGGAAGTCGACGACCTGAGTTTGCGAACCGAGGGCGAAATCGGCGCTGCTCGGGCCGCTGCCAACGCGTACCGAGAGACCACGACCTTTCACGGCGTGGAAGAGATCTTCATCCGTGCGGTCGTCACCGAGCGCGAGCGCAACCGACGAGTGATCGGGATCTTGGTTCCCCATGTAATCGCTCGCGAAGACACCTTTATCCGCCTCTACCGCGCGGACTTCGATCACTTTTTTGCCTCGTAGAATGCTGACCGGCAAATTCGCCAAGCCGAGTTCCAATTCCTGTGCAAGCTTACGCGATTGAAGTTCCGCGTAGTCTTGCGGTGACTGACGATAGTGCCACGCGATAGCGAAATGCTTTTTCTCTACCTGGCTGTAAGGGACGCGTGCCGCGTAATCCGAAATAATCTTGAGAGCCGTAGGATACCAGATCGAACGGCTACGGTGAATGCGGCGCTGCCAACGACCCGTTGTCGGATCAAATGCTTTTGCGCCGTGCTCGGCGGCCATGATGACAGGGATTTCCTCAAATTGTTTGTCGAGGAAGCGACTATCACGTCCGCTGATGATCACGAGATCAAGCCAAGGATATCGGCAGAGCCCGCGGATTTTCTTACGAAGCTCGGGAGTCAGAACCGCAAGTTCCGGCGATGATTCGATCGGAACTAGAGTTCCGTCGTAATCAAGGAAGAGAGTCAACCGGCTGGGTGCCGTTTCCATCAGCCGATCAACAATTGGCTTAAGTGCTTGGTGATCGACCGCGATGATCGGCGGCCCTTCTGACAGCTCGGGTTCTTGTTTTTCGAGCTCAGCGATGAAAGTCTCGGCCCAGTTTGTTGCGGTGTACTTCTTCAAGTAGTTTTGCATCGTCTCCAGGCGTGCCACTTTTTCTTGTTTGGGCATCTCCATCGCGAGTTGCATTTTGCGAGCGGTGTCTTCGAGATCCCAAGGGTTGACGGGAATCGTGTGACTGAGGGTCGAGATCGCGCCTGCGAATTCGCTCAAGAGCACGACGCCTGGACGGTCGGTATCTTGGCTCGCGATGAATTCAAGCGCGACGAGGTTCATACCGTCGCGCTTACTCGAGACAAGAAGTGCGTCAGAAGTTCTGTAAAGAGCTAACATCTGATCGAACGTGACGCTTGCGTGAATATATTGAATCGGCGTCCAGTTCGGAGTCGAGAATTCTCCGTTGATTTCCCCAACCAACCGCGCCGTCTCGCGCGCAAGCTCCATGTATACCGGCACGCCTTGACGAGTCGGCACGGCAACTTGAAGGAGGCTGACCTTTTCACGATATTGAGGGAAGCGATGTAAAAGCGTTCGGAACGCCTTGAGCTTAAGATCGAGTCCCTTCATGTAATCAAGGCGATCGACTCCCAAAAACTGGAAGTGCGGCTTCGCCATCTCTTTCGAGAGAGTCTTCACTTTCGATTCTTTTGAGCGTTTTACGAAATGATCCGTATCAATGCTGACGGGGAAGACGCCCAAACGCGTCGTCCGGTTGCCGCGGCGAATGCTGAGAAACTGCGATTCGATCCCGAGCAGACGAAGTGTCGAGCTGCAGAAGTGCTGAAGGTATGCATAGTCGTGGAAACCCACGAGATCGGATGCAAGGAGTGAATCCAAAATCTCTTCTCGCACGGGGAGTTGACGGAAAAGCTCCGAGCTCGGGAACGGCACATGTAGAAAGAAACCGATCCGCAGCTCAGGTCGTAAGCTCTTCAGGATTTTCGGTACGAGGAACAAGTGGAAGTCGTGAACCCAAACGAGATCATCCGGGCGCGCGATTTCTGCAATTTCGCGAGCGATGCGTTCGTTGACTTCAACGTACGACTTCCAGTGCTTCATATCGAAAGCAACTAGTTCAGGTTGATAATGCAAAAGGGGCCAGAGTACGTCGTTGCAGAGTCCGTTGTAGTAGGAGTCGTAGAGATCTTTGGGCGTAAATACGGGATGGTATTCCCAAGTGTTTGAACCTGCGGAGAGAGTCTTTTGCAGTTGGGGCCATGCCTGCGGAGTCAGATGGTCGGGAGCAGTTCCAACCCAAAGACGTTCGCCTTTGGTTTTTACTCCACTGAGAGCAGATACGAGACCGCCGGAACTTTGCGTGACCTTGTTGCCATCAGAACTGAGAGAGAAGGGAAGTCGGTTCGCTACGGTAATCCATCTCGCCATATTTGGCTCCAATTCACAATTTCTACACAAGTCGTTCAAGGATGGAAACACGTCAGCCGGATAGATTGAAAAAAGGGTGTTGAATGACTTCCCAGCAGACGGCTCGTCATACATATAAATTTGGACTCGTCGGGAATTGCGCCCAGCTCGCCTATATTGATACGCATGCGAACGTAGTGTGGCATTGCCTCCCACGTTTCGATTCGAGTTTTATCTTTGGGGGACTCCTTGATCCAGAAAAAGGCGGGCGTTTTTCGATATCTCCACAATCAGGGGAAGAGTGCTCATCGCAGACGTACATTGAAAATACCAATGTATTAGTTACCCGATTCAATACGGCCGACGGCGATTTTGAAGTCATCGACTTTTGCCCTCGGTTTCGTCGGTTCGAGCGGCATTTCAAACCTCTCATGCTGATTCGAAAAATCAGGCGCATTTCGGGGAACCCTCGCGTTGTGGTTCACTGCGAGCCCCGCGGTGAATACGGGGAAAGAAAAGCCGACGTCTCGCTCGCGAGCAATCATCTGCGCTATCAGGGCCTTGAAGATGCCGTCCGACTCAACACAAACATTCCCTTAACTTACGTGGCGCAAGGGATGCCGTTTCTCCTGACCGAAACAAAGTATCTTGTCTTTACGTGGGGAGAGCCGTTTGAGGCTCCGCTCGAGGATACCTGCGAGAATTACCTGCAGAAGACGATCGATTACTGGCGAATCTGGGTCCAGCGATGCACGATTCCTGATCTGTATCAGAAGGAAGTCATCCGTTCAGCTCTCGTCCTCAAGCTTCATCAGTACGAGGACACCGGCGCCATCATCGCCGCAGGCTCAACGAGTTTGCCCGAAGCGCCTGGTTCGGGTCGCAACTGGGATTACCGCTTCTTCTGGGCACGTGATTCTTATTACACATTAAACGCCTTGAACTCGATCGGACATTTCGAAGAGCTCGATCGCTACTCGCATTACATTCAAAATTTAGCGGTCGAAGCCAAGCACGGCTACCAACCTCTTTACGGAATCACGGGAGAACTCCAGCCGGTCGAGCGGGAATTGGATCTCGCAGGTTATCTTGGAAACAAGCCGGTTCGAGTAGGCAATGCCGCTTTCTTGCAAGTGCAGAACGACGTCTACGGACAAATTCTTTTGTCGCTTCTTCCTCTCTACGTTGATTCGCGGATCATCCATTCCAAGCGACTCTTTTCGAAAGAAATTCCGGACCATGTTTTAAGCTTCATCGAGCAAACGATGCAGTCACCCGATGCGGGCCTCTGGGAGTTCCGCAACATGCAGAACAAGCATTGCTACACCTACTTGTTCCACTGGGCAGGAGCTTCGGCCGCAGTCAAAATCGGACAGTTATTAAAAGACGATCAGCTTGTTCAATCGGCTTCGAAGTTGAAGAATGAGGCCGCGCAAGGCATCGAGGCTTGTTACAACACCGAGATCAAAGCTTATGCATCTTATGTCGGTGGGAGTGCCCTCGACGCCTCGCTCTTTCAACTGATCACGATGGGATACTTGCCGCCTGACTCAGAGCGCGCGAAAAACCACATGATGACGATGGAAGAGGGGCTCCGGGCTAAAGGCGGGCTCTTTTACCGTTATCGTCATGCAGATGACTTCGGTTTACCTGAAGTTGCCTTTTTAGTTTGCGGATTCTGGTACGTGCGCGCGCTCGCCGCGGTGAACCGTATCGACGATGCGATCCATACCTTCGAGCAGCTGTTGAGTTATTCTAACCACGTCGGTCTTTTGTCGGAAGATGTCGATCCAATTTCTGGTAGCCAATGGGGGAATTGTCCGCAAACATATAGTCATGTCGGCGTGATCAACTGTGCGTTCGACATCTGGAAAAAGCTGGATCGTCCGGCCTTCTTGTAACCCGAATCGCTCGCGAACCGATTTGTTGTACTGGACCAGCGGCTAGCAGGGCAACGACCATGACTCAGAAGGCACCTCCTAAAGGCACCACGAAAACTCCCGCGAAACCTCGCACGCCGCGCACGCGTAAATCCTCTGAGGCGCGAGTCGCGAAGAAAAAACCCGAAGATCTTTTACCTGACGAGCCACCGCAGGAGTTTCTCAATCGCGAGATTGAATGGATCGAGTTCAACGCTCGCGTTCTGGCCGAAGCGTTGGATTCAAGAACTCCGCTTTTAGAGCGCGTACGGTTCTTAGGGATTTTCACTTCGAACCTCGATGAATTCTACATGAAGCGAGTTGGTGGTTTGAAGCGCCAAGTTGCCGTCGGCGTTCAGCGCCGCTCGGGAGGCCTTACTCCCGTCCAGCAGCTTGCGGCGGTGCGCACGCGAGTTCGTGAGCTTTTGCAGATGCAAGCCGATTGCTTGCAGAAGGTTTTAATTCCAGAGCTCGCGAAGAACGGCGTGCACCTTCTCTCGTGGGAGAATACGACGCCCCAAGAGAAGCAGTATGCAACTCAATACTTCCGTCAAAATGTTTTCCCGATCCTTACCCCGCTAGCGATCGACCCTGGCTTGCCATTTCCGTTCATTTCGAATCTTTCGACCTCACTTGGCGTAACGCTGAAGCATCCTGATCGCGAAGAAACGCTTTTTGCGCGAATCAAAGTTCCAAAAATATTTCCGCAGTACATTCAACTGCGCGGCGAAGATCCGCAACCGGCGGGACAATTTCGCTTTTTGTCGCTCATCGACGTGATCAATCACAACATGAAGGATCTCTTTCCTGACATGGAAGTCTTGAGCGTCATGCCGTTTCGAATCACGCGTAATGCCGAGATCGAACGCGACGAAGACGATGTCGATGATTTGCTCGAGATGATCGCCGAAGAATTGAAGCAGCGTCGGTTTGCGGAGGTCGTCCGTTTAGAGCACGGTCCGAATCCTGATCCTTGGATCATTCAATTCTTGATGGAAGAACTCGAACTGACCGAGTCGTCCGTTTACGAGCTGTCTTCGCTTTTAGATTTTGGAGATCTGAAGCCCATCGCGGACCTCGCGATTCCGCAACTCAAGTACGAAGCGTGGACTCCGGTCGTGCCGCCGCAGTTGATCGAGGAGCAGGAGAATATTTTCTCCTCTATCCGTGAAGGCGATATTTTCGTTCATCATCCCTACGAGAGTTTTGGATTAAGTGTTGAACGCTTTATCAAACAAGCGGTGGATGATCCGAAAGTTCTCGCACTCAAGATGACCCTCTACCGCACCGGCGACGAAAGCCCATTTATTCCGCTCTTGATTCGGGCGGCCGAGCGAGGCAAGCAAGTTGTTTGCTTGATCGAACTCAAAGCGCGTTTCGACGAAGAACGAAATATCCACTGGGCGCAACAGCTTGAAGACGCAGGCGTTCACGTGGTTTACGGGGTGGTTGGGCTCAAAACACACGCGAAGGTCGCGCTCGCGATTCGTCAAGAGCAAGACCGGATGCGAGGCTACGTCCATTTCGGAACCGGTAACTATCACAAAGAAACTTCAAAGCTCTATACCGATGTCGGCCTCTTCACGTGTAAGCCGGCATTCACGGACGACGCGGTGGAACTCTTCCACTTCCTCACGGGTCGAAGTCTGAAGCGAAATTACAAGAAGCTTTTGGTCGCGCCGATCAACATGAAAGATAGCTTTTTGAACATGATCAAGCGCGAGGCCGAAAACGCACGCGCAGGCAAACCCGCGCGCATCATCGCAAAGTGCAATAGCCTTGAGGATGCAAGCGTTGGTCGTGCGCTTTACGAAGCTTCACAAGCAGGCGTTCAGATTGATTTGATTATCCGCGGGTTCTGCTGTTTGCGACCTCGCGTCCTCGGGATGAGTGAACGCATTCGGGTGATCTCGGTGATCGGGCGATTCCTCGAGCATTCGCGCGTGTTCTACTTCCAAAATGGAGCTGCGGATCCGCTGGAAGGAGAGTTCTACATCGGCTCAGCGGATTGGATGTACCGAAACCTTCTCGCGCGGGTTGAAACCGTCGTGCCGATTGAAGAGCGTTTTGCACGTCAACGTCTGTGGGAAATTTTTGATGTGATGCTCACTGACAAACGGCAGTCGTGGGAAATGCAGCCCGACGGAACTTACATTCAGATGAAGCCGGCCAACCAAGATGAAGAAGTAGGAACGCACCGGAAGCTCATGGAGCTGACGAAAGCCCGTCACGCGCAAACCCTTGAAGAAATGGGATTTGATCCGAAGGCGGATCTATGAAGTTACTCGTCATCCGCCATGCAATCGCCATGGATCGGCAAGATTATCAGGTGCAAGCACGCGCGGAGGCGCGGCAAGCCGGTGCGAGTACGAATCATCCCGCGGACGACGACTTTCGCCCGCTGATCGAAGAAGGTCAGATCAAAATGCGCAAGAGTGCTCGTGGCCTCAAAGAGCTTGTGGGTCGGCCTGATCTTCTTGTCACGAGTCCACTCACGCGAGCGCTGCAGACGGCCGAGATTTTGCGCCAAACCTGGAAAGAAATCGATCTCGCTACTTCCGATGAGCTAAGACCCGGATCCGAACCGGCCGGCCTTGCTCGTTGGCTGAAGAGTCAGCCCCAATGCGAAGCGGGCGATTGTTTGGTGGCGATCGTGGGCCATGAGCCGCATCTGTCTTCGCTTGTGAGTTGGTTTATGTCGGGTGCCCAGAAATCGCAGCTAGAACTCAAAAAAGGCGGCGCATGTTTGCTCGAATTCTCAGGGAATGCGGATCGCGGACGCGGAAAGCTTCTCTGGCTTGCCACGCCCTCGATGCTCCGAAAGCTCGACTGACGCTTACATCGCAGCTAGAATGCCGTCACGAAGTCCCACGTAAGGGATCATCAACACATCGACATCTGCAAGTTCCATGACCGCTAAGGTGACGATCGCGGCCGGTACGACAACATCAGCGCGATCGGGTCTTAACCTAAGGAATTGAATCCGTTCTTTCACGGTCATCGATTCGAGATGGGCTTCGAGATCCGCGAGATCCTGGCGGCTCATCGAAAAGATCGAACTTTTCTGGAGAAGAGCCACCCGAAGTTTACCGAGGCACTCGAAGTTTCCACCGGTGCCAATGGCCTGATCGATGTGCAAATTCTTTTTGTAGCGACTCAAGAATGCTTTAACTGGGCCCAGCTGTTCGGCTAAAACCTCGCGCAGATGTTTTTCTTTGAGTCCTTTTTCTTCAAGCATTTGCAGGAGCCGAACTGTTCCAAGCTTGAAAGTCTCGCAACCGAGCGGATCTCCGTGGTCAGCAACCGTGAGTTCGACGCTGCCGCCGCCAATGTCGATAAGAAGAGAGACTTTGTCGCGAAGATCAATCCGGTGGGAAACGGCCGAAAAGATGAGGCGTCCTTCCTCCATCCCGTCGATCACCTCGATTTTTATGCCACTCGCTTTTTTGATGTCTTGGATGAACGTGTCGCGATCTTTTGCTTCGCGAAGCGCGCTCGTTGCGATAGCTCGAGCGTTGCTCACACCATGAGCTTTTAAAGCCTCGCGAAACCGCAGGAAAGCTTCAATCGCCTTGGTCCGTGTTTCCACCGAGATCGTGCCGGTAGAAAAGACGTCCTTGCCTAGGCGAACAGGCTCTCGAGATTTCTTGATGACCTTAATGTCTCCGTGAGAGTCGCGCTCGCCAATGACGAGCCGGATAGCATTCGAGCCGATATCAATCGCTCCGAGAACTGCATGTGTCGAGACTGCGGATCGGCTCGTCGTGCTTGCCAAGGTCGTTTCTCCCATCTCTCGACATTCTAGAAACCGGGTGCAAACGAAATCAAGCTTAACGAGCAGGGGAGGGCTGCGTTGAAAGAATCTGGCGAGCGCGTGCAAAGACAGCATCGAACATCGGCTCGGTGAGACGGCCCGTAAAGGTATTCTGTTGAGAAGGATGATAACTGCCAAGTAGGAGACTTCCGTTCGGAAGAAGTTGCTCAGCGCCGTGGCCAAACGGCTTTGCTTTCGTGACGGGTTGACCCTGGCGTTTCAACTCGGTCAATACGGCTTTCCAAGCGATCCCGCCTAGAGCTAAGAGAACTTTTGGCCGATGGAGAGCAAAAGTTCTTTCGAGGTACTCCGAGCAACGCTCAATTTCGATTGGCAAAGGCTTGTTGTCGGGTGGAGCACAGTGAGCAACGGACGTGATCAATGCGTCAATAAGCTTTAATCCATCGTCAGCGCGTTCATAGGTAGGCTGGTTAGCAAAACCGGCGCGATGAAGAGCCCGGTAAAGCCATTGGCCACTGCGATCGCCCGTGAACATTCGACCCGTACGGTTTGCACCGTGAGCAGCAGGGGCGAGGCCGACGATCAAAAGCCGAGCTTTCGGATCCCCAAAGTTCGGAACAGGTCGCCCCCAGTAAGTCTCCTCGCGAAAGGCTTTCCGCTTTTCCTTTGCGATACCTTCGCAATAGCTGCGAAGCCGCGGGCAACGCTCACAGCTGACGATATCGTCCGTCAATTTGCGGTTTGAGTCTTTCAAGGGAGTTTTGGGCAAGGCGGTCTCTTCGGAGTTTTTAGCTTTTTGCCGGAGCGTCGCTCTCGAGTAAGTGCTGCAAATAATTCTTTACGTCTTCGATGTTGTCGAGCTTTACGTCGACAAGCCATTTGTTTTGAGGGAAGACAGCAATCGCAATCCCTTCTTGGCAGCGGTCTACGCAGCCGGAGGAGTTGATCCGAATGAGCTTGCGCCATTCGGGTTTCTGCTTCGTCCATTCTTTGAGCTTGGCCCGCAGTTCCTCGCCACCTTTAGCGGCACAACATTCCTTGTTTACCTTCTGATTCGTGCAGACGAAAACATTCAGTTTCAATTCACTTTTTGATTCTTTCACGAAGGCCTCGGCTTCTTTCTAATGGAGTCGTTTGGCTCGGATTTCAGTATGGCAAAGCGGGAATCCGCCTGGCAATCCCGCATCGAGGAGCGGTCGCGAAGCCGAAGTACATTCTTGATCCTCTTGTCGCGCGTGAATGGCGGGAAGGTTCCACAACGGCATCACTCGCGCGTAGAATTTCTTTTCAAGTCAAAAGTTTTTTCGAAATTTGCCTTGGAAAAAACCGAGCGGTCGGCTACTTTACAAACTAAGCCAGTTGATGGCTTTCACTTTTGTTCGCTTCGTCGAACAAGCCGTTCGCACTCTTTGAAAGGAGGTAGCAAATGATTCTTACAACAAAGCAAAACGACATCATGGGGCTCAAGGCAGGTTTCAAACCAGCGATTGAAGCGGAACTGGCTACCTCCCGTCGTTCAAATGTCAGTGCAATAAATAATCACTGACCAGGTCTTCCAGAGGCACAGCTAAAAGAGAACATTTCTCTATAGCCTCGTGAAAACCCAACAACGGGATCACGGCATTAACACTTTGATTTCAATGCGTTAACTGCCATTTCCGCTCAAGTCCAAACACCATTGCCGTTCGTTTGCTTTCGCGTCCGCGCGATGGGCTTTCGTTCGCTCATTTCAGAATTTAATTAGCTGCGCAAGTGATTGGGAGTTTGCGCGGGCCAAGGCCGTTCTTTCTCGCGACCATGAGGGTCGGTTTGATCGTTCGGCAAGTCTATAAACAGGAGTTATTTACATGCACCAGCAATTTGCCGGCGGTCAGAATCCGCAGGCCGAACAGAGACTGATAAAACAAGTTCAAGAGCAGCTCTCGAGCCAATCATTGAATGAGATCAACAACCAAGCCGCTGAAACCGAGCAGCCTTCCGTGACGATTGTCCTAAGAGATCGACGTCGTTTGCGATGGTGGCTCGTTCAGGTTTTAGCGCTCGCTCAAGCCTTGTTAGAGGGGGGGCGTTTAGTCCGCGAGGTCGGGCCAGGTCGTCGTCCCTTAGAAAGGTACGAGTTCGAATCTGCCGAGCAAAGAGACTGTCGGCATTCAAACGGTTGGCTTCTGTAATATGCAGGGGCTCATCTTGCGCAAAAAAAGAAAAAGGCCGCTCCTCCGAAAGAAGGGCGGCCGTTTTTCACTTTATCTAAATCAGGTACTTAGCGGCTGAGGTACTTGAAAACTTCACCGATCAACGTGACGTCTTCACCGCGGCAGCCCGTGTCTGCGCAGCGGTAGCTGATCGAGCAACCTGCGCCTGGCTTATACGTGAAGTCTTGTTCACCGCGAACGAGGATTCCTTCGACTTCCATCGTGCGCGTATTAAAGACTGCAGAACCCGAGTTGCCGCCGTAGGTATCGAGGTTCGCCACGAAGTAGCCTTTCTTGCTCGCGTCGCGGACTTGCGCGCCGTCGCTCACCTTCGTCGGAAGACCCGCCGGATGGCCGATCACCGTGAGTTCGTCGCCTTCAATGACGTTTCCGCTCAAACGAAGTTTTACGGGATCATGGTTTTCAACAGGGCGATCGAGTTTCACGACTGCGAAGTCAGCGCCGTCGTTTTGCACAAAACTTTTCACCACCGATTTGCAGTTATAAGCTTCACTAGCTGCAGCCGTTTTAGGTTGAGCTCCTTCTTGGTGGAAGCCGAATCCAAAGACGAACGACGTGTTGTTGCAATCATAAGCGTCGCGAATGCAGTGCCCGGCCGTCACGATCGTGTCAGGCGTGACGAGGAAGCCCGAGCAAAAAGCTCCGGTTTCTTGGTCGCGGTAAGGCTCTTCAGCGCAGAGGTTGTAAGATTTGCCGAAGTTTTCCGTACGAATGTTGAAAGAGCCGTCCGGTTGAACCTTCAAGTTCGCTCGTTTGATGAGAGCCACAGTCGAATCCGCTGCACGCAACCAAGCTGCATCGGTGACTTGATAGAGGTCGCGGCGGTTGTCATCCCCGTAGATGACTTTCTCTTCTAAACGAATCGAAGAAGCGAGAACCGTTGAAGAGACGACAGTCGACAACAAAAAACCCGTCGCGAAAAGAGGCGCGTAGAAGCGCTTGGAATTGAGCACGAGAAATCCCTCCGTGGATGTTGTGCGGGTAAGACGCAGCGAAAGTTATCCGATGCGAAAGCAAACACTGCCCTCACTCCGGTCCCCATCAACTTTCGTGGTTTACCCTTTCAAATATCTTCCGCCTGGCTTTGAACGCCTTCCATGAAAAATAAATCTTCTCGACTTAGAGCCCGAAATTGGCACCGGCAGGGCCTTTTTGAATCTGGGGTCTCGTCGATTGCGTCCATAAACGTTTCTTATGCGGGCGTTTTAATCGTTCCTGTTAGAGTCCAGGCCGCAAATTGGCGCCCAACCGTATCGACTCTTAGAGGCCTTATAAGTCCTGCTTCTGCGACATGTTGGCGCAACTCTTGCGAGATAACTCCTCGAACTCGCGACACATCTTCGGTGTGGAGCCAAACGGCCACTGGGTTGGTTGAACCGATAGCCTGAAGGAATCCGAAATGAAGGACCGCCAAATCGACAACTCTAAACGCTTCACCCGCACTGCAGAGTCGGATGATTCGGGCGTTTGGGGGCTGTTCCTTCTTTTCATCTTCTTTGCCCTCGTAGTCAGCGCCACCGCGCAAGCAGAAACGCGTCCGGTAGCGAACGCAATCACCACGAAGATCGTGAGGGAGCCCCGGCTGAAACCGTCTGCCGAGTTCGTGCTCGATACGGCGCGAACATTGAGCGAAAACGAGTCGGATTCATGGTCAGGCTTCTACCAGTTAAACCTTGGCCTCGCAGATAAAGAGACAAGTTCGTCAGCACTTCTGCGCTTAGGCTATTCGCGCGAATATAGTTACGAGCGTGCCGATGGGACGGACGGTGACTTCGATAACCCACGTTTGGATCTCCGCAAGAGTTTCAAAAGCGGGGATCACTTCAAATCAACGCTCATCGATGAGTGGGCGATCGGTGCGCGCGGTATTTTGGGTGTCAGCCGGGAATCAAAGCGCCGCACTTACCGCGGAGAATTTGGTCCTTCAATTTCGGTCCGCAAAAAGTGGGGCCGCTTCGAGCTGATCCAGGCGTTCCGTTATGGTTGGCGATCTTACGAATATGACATCCGCATGGATGGGACGGTGAACTCTCCTCACGGATTTGCGAGTTCCACAGTGGCAAACTTGGAACTCACCGAGATGATCACGCTGAATGGAACTTTCGTTTACAGCCACGACATTAGCTTTCAAGGCGTTGGGCGAAGTGCCGAGTCTACGCAATTTTCACTCGACTGCGCGTGGACGAAGAACTTCGACACGAGCATTGGCTTTGTAACAGAGCGGCCGACGGCGGAAGCCGATGGCCAATCAGAGCGCATGAAGTTTTTTGACCAGGACAAAGCGCAAGCGTTCTTCGATTTGATTTTGAAAATTTGAGTTTTGAAGGATTGAACCCAATGAATGACCGAAACGAACAACAAGCAGAGAAGAGAATGACCATGAGAGACGGGTTGAAGATGCTAGTGCTAGCGAGCTTGGTCCTCGTAACGGCGGCGGCCTGCACGAAGAAGCGTGAGCTTGAAAACAAGGTCGACCCGAAAGCCTATTTGGCTAAGAGCGATCTGCAAGGAAAGCTCTTCCATCTCTCGCGCGGAATCGAAGACGCCAGCGACGAAAACGAATTCTACGCGACGCCTGGATTCTCCGAAGACTTCGGCATCGTGAAGGCCGAGATCACCGAGACGGAATTGAAATTTCGCTCAGTGTTTCGCCCTTCGGCGCACGAAAAACTGCCTGATGTCGTAGCTTCATTCCCAATCACGGACCACTTCGATATCGTTCGCGAAGAAAACGATTTCAAAGAGCAAACGAACAAGATCGTCGAAGATCGCCAAGCGACCTTCGACAAGCGACAGTACATTCGCGTCGATTTTACGAAGCCTTCCAACGAACTTTCTCAGTTCACTTCGCAGATCTATGGTCGCAATCTGAAGGAAGTAAACCAAAACTTGATCGAGAGCGTGAAGATCGAAGACGGCCACATTAGCTTTGCGGTTGAGTCCGGCATCGAAGGGATGCAGGCAGCAAACCATGACACTGCGATCGGCTCGGGCTCTCCCCGTGGCGCCGTCTCCGTCGTGTATCGCGTGCATTTGATGCCCGTTAAGAATTCGGATTTTCAAGCCAAACAATACCGTCTGAAAGACTTTGAGAAATTCGGTTACTTCACGACTCAGCAGAATTTCTTAGACCCGGAAAAAGGTCTCCAGGATAAAAACATTCGCAACTATCCCTGGTTGTTCAATGTTTGCGAACCGAACACGGGTAAATCGTGCTCGACGAACCAGATCAAGTGGGTTCTCAATAAAGGTTTCAATCGCGAGTACCTTGAAGAAACTCGTCGCGCCGTTCAAGACTGGAACAAGGCTTTTAAAGAAGCTTTAAGCCGCACGGACGATGTTGTCGTTCTCGATGAAGCGACGGAAGTCGAAATTTCCGACCCCCGTCACAACGTCATCGTCCTTTACCCGCACCGTACGTCAGGTCTCCTGGGCGTAGCTCAGGGTGTTCGTGATCCGCGGACAGGTGAGACCATCAGTGCACGATCTTCCGTTTACGAAGACGCGATCAAAGCCTCCATGGGTCACGTCGATACGCTAATCGATGTTGTATCCTCTGAAGATCCGCTCTCGGAGGTCTTGGGTATCAATGCTGCAGGCTCGCCGATGAAGGCAGCGCAAACAGCGCAAGAGCAAGTGCAGAACTTGCGCGTCCTCCGTGCGCAGATGAAAGCTCTCGGCCTCGATAAGAAGCCGCGCGGATCAGGCAGCGGAATTTCGGAATTGAAGAACATGGCCGGGATTCGCGCCGGCGGAAGCATCAAGCCCGGCGCAATCGAACCTGCCTTCTTGAAAGGGGCGAAGATCGCGGCCGTTCGTAAAGAAAAGTTCCTCGAGCGCGGTGGAGCGTTCCTTCAGTTCGACGATTTGAAGCGCGTGGGGCCACTCGCGAGCTTGCAAAAAGGTGTGAGCGAAAACGATCTCGCGGCGAAGTTCAAATCGCTCGGTGGCGTTGAGCGTTTGATGCTCGCAAACGAGTACCTGAAGACGGAGAAACAACGCTTCCTTCATCAGTCTGAACACGGTGTTCACGGTGCCGAGCTTGTCGAAGATGCGGTCGTCCGTTACCTCGTAAAACAAGCCGCCGACGCCAAGGATATCCAACAGTTCAAAGCGGCAAAAGCTTCGATCAAGGAAAAAGCTGGGAAACTCATCTACTACACGACTCTCGTGCACGAGATGGGGCACACGTTCGGTCTTCGCCACAACTTCGCAGGAAGTGCGGATAAGAAGCATTATTACCCTGAATACCATCAGATCGCGGCGCAGTTGAAAAAAGGCGATAAGTCCGTTCGCGCCGAAGACCTTGTTCCGCTTGCGGCTTCGTCGATCATGGATTACGGCGCGGACTTCTTCTCGCAAGCAGCAGGCGTCGGCCCCTACGATAAAGCAGCAATTAAATTCGGTTACCGCCGTGACTTAAACCGCGATACCGACCCGCTCGCGACTGCAGGTTATAAGTTTTGTACGGATCACCAAGTCGACGAGAGCTTGCTCTGCCGCCGATTTGACAAAGGATCGAACATCTCGGAAGTCACGCAAGGATTGATCGAGGCGTATAACGCCAACTGGATGCTCAGCCACTATCGTCGTGGTCGCGCATTGTTTGATTCGGCGACGGGTGAGCTTGCCATGCGTAATCTCAGCCGAACGATGATCCCGGTTCGCCAAGTGATGGATGAGTTCGTGTACCAGCTGATCAGCTCACCAGCAGCGCAAAGCCCTGCCAGTAAGTGTTCAGATGAGTTCTCCGTGGCTTCGATTGCGCGCGGTGAGATCGTTGACTATTGCGATGCGCTCGTGGCTGAAGCAGCAGGCGTTGATCCTAGCGATCTCTCGACTTTGGCGATGGGTTTGTTTGATCCTCAGACGGGTCAGCGTCGCGTGCCGATGTCAGAGCTTGCTCCCGGTAAACTCGCGGACCTTGTGAACGCGAACCTCCTGGCGCAGAACTTCTTCCAAGACGTGATTGGCTCGATTGAGCCCGGAACGTTCTTGGCGTTTAAAGCGCCGAATACACCTGAAAGTGATCCGCACACGCTGTTCCGCTTGTCGGGCTCGGGTTCGGAGAGTGAACAGCTCGCAGATTTCGCGCGGGAACAAAATCTTCCCGAAAGCGAAGTTGCCGGGTTCGTTCAGCAGAATCTCAAGAATGTGACTTCGCTCCGCGTAGGTCGATTCGCGAAGCTCTACGAGTCGCAGGTCGGTGAAGAAGGAACGATGTCGAAGCTCGAGAGCGTTGGGTCGTTCTGGGACAAGTACGTAGCGACGATTGCGCTTTCGATTCGCGATGTGAACGTTTCGAAGTACCACCGAGCTTCGCTCACTGGAAACGTCTATTCGTATCCGCAGACGAAGCGTTATGCGGTGAGCTTGTTTGACCGCATGATCGTTGGTGGTGACGCAATCGGTTCGATTCCGGTTCAGTTAAAGTCGGGCCAAGTTGTCTTCGGTCTTGCTGAAGCGAAGTTGTCCTCGGACATTCAGCGAATCGCGACCGTAACGGCATTGACGGATCTCGTATCCGACTTGGATACGTCGATGCTTAAAAAGCTACGCTTCTGCGTGGCGGGAGAAGCTTCGTGCTTAAACGAACTCGGTAGCGAAGTCGTGGAAGTGACGGACTCTTTGGGTTCGCGCAAGATCCGCGCGATCCAAACTCCGGAAGGCGACTCGATTGCATTCCGCATCCTTTCAAAGATGAAGCAATCCGACGATGTTCGTCGCCGTTTCGCTACATTGAAGACGGATGCGCCGAAGCTTCGTGAAGAAAACAAGGCCGCCATCAACGCTCTCCTGCAGACGAGCCTTGGGCTCTTGGAGCAGGTCGCGAAGATCCAGGGTCTCGAGAAGTCGGTTGTCATCCTTCAAGGTGGCGATCAGTCGAACCCGACGGGACTCGTTCTTCTCTCGGCGTTGAATGAACAGGGCGAACAGGTCGCATTGAACACTTACTTCGATTTCTCAAACCGTATTGGTGCGGATCTCGCGGTCGTCGTTGATGAGGTGACAAAGCACGCCCAGTCCGTGAAAACCCCGGAAAGTGAACAGCTGTTAAAAGACGTCACGGCGCTTGTTGATGCGGCGAAAAAACTCACCGAGTCTGAAGTGCAGCTGAAGATCGCGCCAAAGGTCGTTGAGATTCGAACGCGTGAACTCGAGCAGCAGGAGTCAAACCTCGATATCATGCAGCAGATCATCGGGATCTTGAGCCTCTAAACTTCAATTTGGAGCTCGAAGTTAGGGGAAGCACCGTAAGGGCTTCCCCTTTTCTTTTTCCAATCCGGTAGCTCCCGCTTTCCAAAACGTGATCGGGCGGGTAAATAAGCCGTTCATGGCAAAAAAAACTGCGGCCAATAAAGGTCTTGAGGGCTTCGAGTCGTTTTACTCCCAAGTTTACGGGGAGAGGTGGCCCACCTTGCGCGCATCGCTTGGTGAGCCTGTTAGGCAAGTCGCGCGAATCAATCAGTTTGCCGACGTAGGATCTCTGTCGAATCGTCTCGGCGAACTTTCGCTGCTTGAATCCCCAGACCAAGTTTTTGCCCCGGCCCGCTATGTTTACCTCGGGGCAGATCAGAAAATCCCCGCAGCATCTGACGCGCGAAAGCTTCTCGATTTTTACTTCATGGATCCCGCATCGATCGCCGCCGCAAATGCACTCGAGGTTCAAGAGGGCGATGAGGTCTTGGATTTGTGTGCAGCTCCGGGTGGTAAATCGCTCGTCCTAGCAGAACGTCTCCGCAACGCGGGCCGTTTAGTTTCAAACGAAATGTCGGATAAAAGGCGCGGACGTTTGCGCGCCGTTCTTCAAGATTATCTTCCGCCCGAAATACTTGAGCGTATTACGGTCACGGGCCATGACGGCGTTCGTTGGTGCCTGCACGAAACGGAAGCGTTTGACCGAGTTCTCGTTGATGCGCCTTGCTCGGGTGAAAGGCATCTTCTTGCGGATGCAAGCGAGATGAAACTCTGGTCGCCAGCACGCTCAAAAAATCTTGCCGTTCGACAGTACGCACTGCTCGCAAGTGCACACGCCGTCGTGAGAAAAGGCGGACGCCTCGTTTACTCCACTTGTTCGATCTCACCTTTAGAAAACGACGCCGTGATCGCACGTCTTCTGAAAAAACGGGCGGGCGAAGTTCGCGTGCTGACGCCGGAGATTTCGATCGGGGAGAAGACCGAGCACGGTTGGATGCTGTTGCCCGATCGGACTGGCTTTGGACCCATTTACTTTGCCATTCTGGAGCGCGTTTCAAATTGAGACGAAGCACCCACGCGTAACATAAGCTCGACAGTTTGACGGAACATTTGTTTCTCAATCGAACGTCGAACTCTCGACATCGGATACTCCGACGCCGACTTCGCCTTAAGTGCGCGGAACCTGAAGAAGATTTCAACGCGACCTTTTTGAAATCGAAATTCCTTCGACACGCATCAACTCCCAAGTGGGGCTCAGCTACGCTTAAAACGCCTTCTGCGCCACGTGAACGTGGCCTGATGAGTGCAATGACTCTCCCGTAACGGTTGAGAAGAAGCGATCTAAGGAACTCAAGATGAAGTTCCCGTTTTGACTCAACCAAAGTCCAGGGTCTGCCGATAGAGTGGTAAGACCTTTGGCCGGGGGAGAGAGCATGCGTTCGAAGTCCATCAATTGGAAAAAGCAGACACAGCTCTTCATGATTGGCGTCTCGGGGCTGCTGATGATGGTTACGCACCAAAACTGCGGAAACCCAGATCTTGCGCAAATGCAGATGAACGCCGTGGACGGCGGAAGCGCTGTGGAACGCGGATCACCGGTGAGCGTGATTAATCCCGTGAATACGACAACGGGACTTGAATTCCAACACAAGGCCGTCCAAGTGCAATCGCAAGCGCACGATCTCACGCTTTCGGGCAATTGTTCTCTTGAGCAAGAAGATGCCATCCTCGGTTGGAAGATTCGCGAGCTGAATAGCGATGGTTCCGATGGCTCCGAATTCGCTCGCGGTTTCGCTCGCTGTAATAGCGGTGTGTTTGAAGTGCAATTAACGCCGGCGCAAGATCTCGACTGCTCGAAGTCGTACAAACTTGTCGCGCGACTGGCCTCGGGCTCACCGGGTGAAGTGTTAGTCACACGCCAGTGCCCGAGCATCGCGGGTCAATAACCCTTATTTATCTTTGCTCAAACAGCACGGGTCGACCGATGGGTCGACCTAGCAGCTGACCATCACGCATGACAACTGATCCACCCACGATGGTCGCAACCGGCCAACCTTTAACTTTTGTGCCTTCAAAAGGCGACCAGCCGGATTTGCTCGCGATCCATTCACGTTTGATTTCTTCCGTGCGACCCATGTCGACGAGCGTGAAATCGGCATCAAAACCAACCCGAATTTCGCCTTTGCCGACCGCGTAGTAGAGGCGCGCAGGATTGCGTGCGAGAAGTTCTACGAGACGCTCAAGACTCAGTTTGCCGTTGTTAACATGATCGAGCATCAGCGGCAGGATCGTTTGCACACCCGTCATTCCTGAAGGTGATTCGGGATGCGGCTTTGCTTTTTCTTCGAGCGTGTGGGGCGCGTGATCAGAGCCGAGGACTGTGACCGTTCCATCGTTCACCGCGCGCCACAGCGCTTCGCGATGGCGAGCTTCGCGAATGGGGGGATTCATTTGCGCAAGTGTCCCTAGGCGTTCATAACATTCGGGCGCTGCCAGCGTTAAATGTTGTGGGGTCGTTTCGACCGTCGCGACATCTTTTGCACCTTTGAGAAAATCCATCTCTTCGGCGGTGGTGACGTGGAGAACGTGAACGGGGCGGGAAGTTTCGCGCGCAAGCCTCACAAGTCTCTTCGTCGCGATCAGGGCTGTCTCTTCATCGCGCCAGACGTGGTGAAGAGCAGGATTGTTTTTCCCTTCGACTAGCTTTCTTCGCTCACGCAGGCGAGCTTCGTCTTCGCAGTGAACCGCGATGCGACGTCGGCCTTTGGCGAGGATCTTGCGAAGGTTGTTTTCTTCTTCGACAAGGAGTGAACCTGTCGAACTCCCCATGAAAATTTTAATGGCGCAGCAGTTCGGATGGAGTTCGAGTTCTTCAAGCTCGTTTGCGTTGTCAGGTGTTGCGCCGATGAAGAAGCTTACGTTGCTCCATACGCGGCCTTCAGCTGCTTGAAACTTTTGATTGAGATGCTCAAGCGTCGTCGTCGAAGGTTTCGTGTTCGGCATTTCGAAAACGCAAGTCACGCCACCCAACACGGCTCCGCGCGTACCGCTTTCGAGATCTTCTTTGTGTGTGAGACCCGGTTCGCGAAAGTGAACTTGGGAGTCGATGATACCGGGGAGAAGATGAAGTCCTTTTGCATCGATGATCTCCGCTGCGCCGACATGGGCCCGCGGACCGATGGCGGAGATTTTCCCATTCGTCACCGCGACCGATGTCTGGGCTCGAAGTAAAGTTCCGTCGTTTGCGGGAAGAAGACAAACCGCATTGATGATGGCCAGATCGTGCGTTTTGGACTGGGTCATAGTGGCATCTCCTTTGATCTCGCGGGCAACTTAGCTAGCAGGAGACCTAACATGAGACTGGGCGGAGGACCAGCTTTTACGTCTGCTCGCCAAGATGGTCGCGATCGGTTGAGTTTTTCGCGTGGGATCGACAAAATATAAGCATGGGTCTGAAGGTATTCCTTTCTTATATTGCTACGCATTTTCACGCCGTTTTCGGCATCACGCTCGCACTGTTCTTTCTGACGTGCATGATCCTTCTGATCCGCTCGATCGGTGAGAAGCAGAAAGACCGCGATGTCAGCGGTGGCTCCGGTATCGACGTTCGCGATATCGAAGGTGCCATGAAGCGCGTTTTGGCAAGCCAGCCGGTTTCGGTGGTCGCTTCGTCCATCGCAGCGCCTTCGGCGAGCCCAACCTCGGCACCAATCGTCGTTGGTGAGGGCGGCGGCGCGGACGCGGCCGTAGTTGTGAGTCTTCAGGAAAATTTGCGTGACCGCGAGACGCGCATCGCGACTCTCAACGATGAGATCGAAAAACTTCGCGAGACGCTTTCTTCGCAGCAAGGTGACAATTCAAATTCGTCTGAATTCAACGAACAGATCAGCGGCCTAAAAGCCAAGAATGAAGAGCTTCAGGCACGTCTCGCGGAATACGAAATCATCGAAGACGACATCGCTGATCTTTCGATGTTCAAAGAAGAAAACGCACGCCTTAAGGAAGAGCTCGAGCGCTTGAAAGCGCAAGGTCCGGCGGCGGCTCCCGCCGTTGCCGCAGCTCCTGCCGTTGAGATGAAGTTCGAAAAAGCCGAAAAATTCGAACTCGATCCGAACGACGACATCATGAAAGAATTTGCGGCAGCCGTATCCGTTGAGAAGGCGCCCAAGGTTTTACCGCAGACCGAAGTACCGCCTGTTGACGCTGCTCTTCAAGCAGCCATTGATGCGGATCCGCAAGCAGCAATCGATGCCATGCTCGCTGCCGCAATGAGTGGAGGAGCTCCCGAAGCCTCTCCGGCGCCTGCAGCTGCGCCTTCGAACGCTGCGGAATCGGCTCTTGAGGAACTGCTTCAATCGTCGGACATGCAGAAGCCTGTCGAAACAAACACGGCAGGTCTTGCCGATATGCAAGCCGATATCGATGCCATGTTCTCCGAGCCGAAGAAGGAAGCGACTGCCGAAGCTGCTTCCAGCGAGGCACCTGGCGACAATGCTCTCGAAGAACTTCTGAATGGGACACCTGACCCCGATAAAATGTTAGGTGAAGTAGAATCGTTGGTAGCCACGGAGGTCGCCGACGGAGATGCTTTGGAAGAGTCCTTAGATACCGACAAGCTCCTTGCGGAAGTCGACGATCTAAAAGCCAAAGCAGGATGAACAAACGGCAGGAGGCCTGACCATGTTGCGTGTCACTTCTATTGCGGCAGCGACCGCTACTTTGCTCGCTGTTCTTGGAACAAATGCTGTAGCTGCGGTGCCCGCTTCACGTCAGGAGTCGATGGTCCCTGTTCCGAGCAGCAAAGCTGCACTCATGCGTGCAACGAAGGAAGCTTTGCGCATGCCGATCGGTGAGCGCATCGAAACTCTTCAGCAACAAGGACCTCAAGGTTACCGCAATCTCGTCGGTCTGATGATGGACGATGCTCAACCAATGGAAACGCGCTGGAAAGCGGTGACGTCAGTAGGTCTGATCGGCCGTGCGGAATCGAAGCCCGAGCTCGAACGCGCGCTCAAGCACAACGAATGGTATATGCGCAATGCGGGACTCGTCGCGATGGTGGGCGCCGATCGTGCGTCGGCAAGCCGTTGGGCGAAAGCATTGTTAAGTGATAAAGCCGCAATCGTACGCGCGGCAGCCGTGGATGCAATCGTCGAGATGCGCGACACCAGCAGCAAAGAGCTTCTTTGGAAGAAGCTTTACGCAAAAGAAAACTTCCGCCACGGAAAAAGTCTCTTCGTGCGCAAGCGGATCCTTGAGGCGCTGACTCACCTCGAAGGTCCGGGTCGCGAGCAAAAGTTCGTTCAAATCCTTTCGGATAAAGACGAATCTCTCCATCCTTACGCGATTGCGGCGTTGGAAAAGATCACTAATCAATCGCTCGGCGCAAACACCGAGCCGACTAAAATCCGTCGCGAACTCTGGCAGAAGTGGTGGAAAGAAAAAGCCCAAGCCAAGCTTTGATCAGCTGGTCTGTTCGTCGCCTGATTTCTTGTTTTGCTTCTCATTTGCGCGCTGAATGGCGCGATTGATCTTCAACTCACGATCAATTCTGTAGAGAATGGCGTTTTCTTCTAAGCCGTCACTTGCGACCGTGTCGGCTTCAGCGAAGAAGTCGCGAACGAGTTCCACTTGCTTCACCACGACAACTTTGACGGCTGTCTTCGCTTCCGCTTTCCCGCGCACGAGGCGGATCAGCATGCGGTAACGGTACCCGCTCGAATAATTCACTGACTTATGAGCCGGCTGAAAGCGAGCTTCGCCTTTAACGAAGTCCGTTTCGAAAATGCCGGCTTCGGTATTGTCGACTCGCTGAGGATACTTGAGCATTGCTTGCTTGAGTGCGGCTTCGACTTCTTCGTACTTTGCAGGAAAGACGCGAACGACGGGCTCGCCCGGTTTTAGGCGGCGTTCGAGTTTCTCCGTCGCGGTCGACTGGCAGCCGGTAAGCGCAAAGCATGTTCCTATACCCATGAGAAGCGTTGCGAGCAAAGATCGCGAGGATGAAGCGAGTCGTACCATAGACTTTAAAGTTCCCATCCGTGAGCGATGTTTTCAAGCGTACCTCGGGGATTCTCGACCCTGTGCTTCGCGACCTCGACTTGAGTCGGAGGATAGGTCATTGAACCTCGTAAATTGCGATGGCTGATGAGGACCGCTTCAACCCGAAAACTGCACAACGAATTTTGTTTATACGGCCGGGGCCCTCAGTTATCGAATGAACAACTGGAGGGTACCAACATGAGAATCAGCATTTTAGGATTAGCAACATTAGTGAGCGTCGCGGCTCCGTTATCAACCGCATCGGCAGCGCCGGGAAACATCCGAATCGGCACGATGGGAGCTATCTGGTGCAACTACAAAGCCAAGATTCATCTCGATACACGGCAAGGTGGTGAGTGGATTTTTGAAGGACGGATCCACATTGAACAAACGGGCCAAGTGGACCGAGTGTGGGTGAAGCAATACGAGGACAATAGTCTTCGCATCGTCCGTTATCTCTCGGGCGAATATGCGGGGCGCCGGCAAATCGTGGAGACGCATGCGCCTGAGCGCTATTCGGAAGGAGGCCGGTACGTCCAACGGTGGAAGAAGAGCGCAAGCAGCGGACCCGGATGCGGCCGCGATTCAATGAGCAACTTCGTTATGACGGAGTAAGCGGCGACCTGCCTAAATTTCGGGCAGGTTGCGGCTGAGCTGTCTTTCATGAGGCAGAAAAAGTCTAGAATGCGGGTTGACGAACTCGGGTCGGGTAGGTAAGTTCTCGATCTCTTAGCCTATTTGGCAGTTCTTTAAGGT
>SYLX01000197.1 GCA_005808505.1 Bdellovibrionales bacterium
GAAGCGATCCAAAGGGAGGTGGCAAATCATCCGCGTGCGGCCTTACTTACGCTTGATCGGATCTTCTCTTCCGTCATTGAAAACTCTGGCATTGAGATCGATGGGAAACACCACTCATTGATGGATTTGATTCCGGATGGTCTACACCCAGGGCCCGTTGCGTCTGACTACGTTGCAAAAGAAATTAGCTGCCTTGCGCGCGACGTGCTTAAGTTGCGCGGCTCGGCCTAAAGGCATGCGTCAATGTTTAGAAAACTAATAGATCCTCAAGGTTTGATGAAGCTCTCTTGATTCCTTTTTGAACGGAGCGTGCTCCGCCGACGGATAAGCAAGCAATTCCTTACGTGAGATCGTGAAAGAAGCTCGGCCGATAGAGATGGTCTTCGGCATATGATCTGGCGATGGAATGCACACATTCCATCCACCTGATAGCGCTGTAAAAACAGAGATTGCTTCCTTCTTTTCGGGTGTCCGGGTATCTTCCACACGCAAGGCAAGTAAGGGGTCTCAAAGTTAGCGACGAGAGGAGCTAATTGAAGAGGCAGAGGTGACTTGATGCGATCTCGGGCCAAGACGTGAGGCCTTCTTCGCCTGAAGTGAGAGTCGCCAATTTTTTTGATGATTGCGGTTTGAATGAAGTTTGCTTTTTGTCTTCTTTTTTCTGAGTTGAGGAGCGTGCGGAATGCCCTTTGATGCTTCCGTAACGGAAAACTACGGTGAGAATTGGGTCATCGGGATCGGGGCCTCAGCCGGTGGACTCGAGGCACTCTCGCAGTTTGTCTCGCACTTGCCAAAATCCTTCGCCGGCACTGTCGTCATTGCTCAGCACTTAGCTCCGCATTCCAAAAGCATGTTGGTTGAGCTTCTCGCGAGGCATGCGAGTCGTCCGATCGTTTCCGCTCAGGACCATGTGAAGCTCAAACCCGGCACGATTTACGTAGTGCCACCAAATTTCGATATCGACTTGATCGACGGCCACATGGAACTCACGGTGGCGGGTGAGGAGACTAGACCTAAACCCTCCGTCGACACGTTCTTCATGTCACTGGCCCGGGCTTACGGGCCGCGCTCAGTTGGGATCATTCTCTCGGGAACAGGGAGTGACGGGTCCGAAGGCATCCGCGCGATCAAGTCAGCGGGCGGGATAACGCTCGCTCAAGATGATCGAAGTGCAAAGTACGACGGGATGCCGAAATCGGCGGTGGATACGGGAAGTGTCGATTCCATCCTTCCTCCCGAATCGATTGCCGAAAATTTGCTTCAGATTCTTGAAGATCACGAAGCCCGTATCCGTTCGAAGGGATTCGACGCCAAAGGTTTGGAAGAAGTTTTTGATTTGATCCGCGAAAAAACAGGCTCCGACTTCCGCCAGTACAAGCCGTCGACGATTCAACGTCGCACGGCCAAGCGAATGGGCGAGCTCGGTATGAAGTCGCTTCGCGAGTACATCGATTTGCTTAAAGCGACGCCTGGTGAAGTGACTGAACTTTCGAGTGAACTTCTCATCAGCGTCACTTCGTTTTTCCGCGATCCCGACGTCTTTGAAGCTTTGACGAACCGGCTGGCCGGAATCATCGAAGCGAAAGCTTCTGGCCAAGAAGTCCGAGTTTGGGTTGCGGGTTGCGCAACCGGCGAAGAGGCGTACTCGATCGCGATGATCACGCTCGATCTTCTTGATCGGATGAAGAAGACCCTGCTCGTCAAGATCTTCGCCACCGATCTCGATCACGACGCGATCCTCGAGGCGCGAACGGGAATTTACGGTGGAAAAGACGTGGAATCGATTCCTCGTTATTTTCGGGGGAAGTTCCTAGAGCCGCGTGACGGTGGACGATTCGAAATGGTGAAACGCATTCGTGATGCTTGCGTTTTCGCCCGCCAAGACCTGATTCAAAATCCGCCGTTCGTTAAGCTCGACATGATCTCGTGCCGCAACGTCATGATTTATTTCGAAGCTCCGTTGCAGGCGCGCATCCTCGAGACTTTCCATTACGCGCTCGCGCCTTCAGGACTCCTGCTTCTCGGGAAATCCGAAGCCGTCGGCGCCACGACTGGTCTTTTCGAAACGCTTGATCGAAAGACCAAGCTTTTCGAAAAACTCAACGTGCCCTCGAAGATGCATTCGCCCACGCGGATGATCAAAACGACCCCTGTCGAAATCGAACCGTTCAATCGCCGTCGCCAGGATGTGGGTCCTTCGCTTTCAGAAATTGCGGCCTTAAAACTTTTAAAAGCCTACGGTATTTCGGGCGCTATCGTGGATGAAGACGCAAACGTCATCCAAATCGTCGGCGATGTTTCTGCGTACTTGGGTTTTCACACGTCTCAAGCTGATCTCCGATTGCCCAACCTTCTCCCGAAGGGCGTCGGGATCGAAATTCCGATCCTGATTCGCAAAGCGGCGAAAGACGGAGAGACTTACCGAAGCCGTACGCACAGAGTTGGCAAAGGCCCTAAGGCCATTGCTTACACGATTTCCGTACGCCCTCTTTACGAGGCGGACGGGCCGCCGGCTAAGCCCTTGTTCGTCGTGAATTTCGAGCCGAAGAAGACGAAAGAAATTTCGGCGTCTGCGCAAACGCTTCCGGTCGAGAGCGAGTATCCGACGCGCCTTTCTGAGCTTGAACATGAACTCTACGTCACGCGCGAGCACTTGCAGACCGTTATCGAAGAGCTTGGCGTTTCGAACGAAGAGCTTCAATCGCTCAACGAAGAGCTCTCCTCCACGAACGAAGAACTTCAAGCTTCCAACGAGGAACTGGAGACAACGAACGAAGAGCTGCAAAGTAGCAACGAAGAACTGACAACGGTTAACGAAGAGCTGTCGATCAAATCGACGGAGCTTCGCCAAGTGAACACGGCTCTCGAAAATATTCAAAACAGCATCGGTTCTCCTCTCGTCGTCGTCGATGAGTACATGCGCGTAGTTCGCTACAACGCCGGTGCATTGAAAATCTTCACGCTTTCGTCAGCCGACATCGGTCGAGAACTCAATCGAGTTTCAACCATTTGCGAATTACCTGATTTTGAAAAGCTCATGGCGACGGCGATCCAAAAAGGAGTGCCGAGCGAAGGAATTTGCGAGAACGCGTCGACCGTTTACCAGATGCGCGTTCTTCCAAGCTTCGACGAAGCAAAACGGATCATCGGTGCGGTTTTGATTTTCTTCGACAACACCGATTTGATTCGTACAAAAGAGCGACTCGTCATCAGCGAGCAGCGCGTGCGCGCGATCATCGACAGCACACCCGCACTTTTGTGCCTCAAGGACACTCTGGGTCGCTACCTTTTGGTGAACGAATCGTTCCGCAATTTCTTCAACGTGAAAGAAGCGGAGCTTGCCGGAAAAACGGATCGAGAAGTTTTCAACGAGAAGCTTGCCACTCAATTCCGTGACGGGGATCTCGAGGTCTTCTTGCGCCGTAAGAGCGTGCGCCAAGAAGAAAAGATCACTCTGCCTGACGGTAAGCAGAAGACCTTCATGGTCAGCCGATTCCCCCTAATGGACAACACGGGATCATCGCCTTACGCGGTAGGCACGATCGCCTTCGACATCAGCGGGCAAGTTGAAATTCAAGACAAGCTCAAAGAGAGCGAGATGCGCTACCGCGCGATCGCTGAAGACCAAGCAGTCTTCGTTTGCCGTCATCGTCCCGACATGACTCTGACTTACGCGAATAATATTTTCGCGAATTACTTCGGAAGCATGATCGAGATGGGCGAAGGTCGCAAATTCGACGCGATCATCAACGATACCGAACGGTCGCAGATTCAGAAAGAAATTCGTTCGATCTCGCTCGATCGTCCGGTCATCCAGTACGAGCATCGCGTCCTTCGTTTCGGGACCGAAGAGCGTTGGGTCCGTTGGATTCACCGCGGGATCTTCGATTCTTCCGGTCAAGTCATCGACTATCAGGCTGTCGGCTTCGATGTGACGGATTACCGGAACGCCACGGACCAGCTTTTGCAAAAAGAAGCGATCTTTACGGGGATCTTCAACAACGCAAACGATTTCATCACGATCTTCCGTGTTCTTCCGAACGGGGAACTCGTGCTCGAGTCGCTCAACCGGACGGCCGAACGCTCACTCGGTTTTGCGTACGCGCAGCTGATTGGTCGTAGGCTTCGTGACTTCCTCAACCCGGAGCGAGCCGACGAGATCGTCGAACGCTACTTGCGCGTCCTGAATACGATGAAGCCCGATGTCTTCGACGAGGAATTGCAGGCGCCCGGCGGTATCAAACACTTCTCCACGACCGTCGTTCCGATTCCGGGTCCAGAAGGCAAGCCAGAACGCGTGGCCGCTTTGAGCCGCGATGTATCGAGCTACAAGAACATCGAGCGTGATCTGCGGAAGGCGAAGGACGTAGCGGAAATCGCGAACCGCGCTAAGAGTGATTTCTTAGCGTCGATGTCGCACGAGCTGCGGACGCCGCTCAATGTTGTTTTGGGCCTTTCGCAACTTCTCGAGGATACGTCGCTCGATAGCGAACAACAGGGTTACGTGCGCAGTATCCATCGTTCTGGTCGAGTGCTTTTGGCGCTGATCGAAGACGTGTTGGATATCTCAAAAATCGAGGCTGGAAAAATTCGTCTCGAGACGATTCCCTTCAGCATCCAGGAGATGGTCGAAGAAGTCGTCGATCTTTTTGCGGCGCAAGCCAGCGAGAAGAATCTTCGTCTTTCTTTCAATATCAGCGAGCTTGCGAACAAAACGGTCATCGGCGATCCGAGTCGCTTGCGCCAGGTTCTCGTCAATTTCGTTGGTAACGCGATCAAATTCACGGATCAGGGTGGAGTTGACGTCCTCGTCGACGTTGAGAGCGAATCGGGTGGCACACCGATGTTCCACTTCCGCGTGCTCGACACCGGCATCGGGATTCGTCCCGAAGATCATGGCAAGGTTTTCCAGAAGTTCTCGCAAGTGCATTCGGGCAACTCCCGCCGTTACGGGGGCACGGGGCTCGGCCTCGTGATCTCACGTCACCTTGTCGAGCTCATGAACGGCGCAACCGGCTTTACGAGCGAGCCTGGTCGCGGCAGCACGTTCTGGATGAAAGTTCCGCTTCCGATCTCGGCGCGGCTCGAAAGGCCCGCGAGAAAGCCTCTCGCTCTGAGCGACGCAAAGTCGCCGAGCCTCGCGGTCGTAACGAAAGGCTCGGAGAGCTCTGGAACTCAGGCGGTCGGACGCAAGCTTCAGGTCTTGGCGATTGACGACAATCGCGACAGCCAAAATGTGATCAAGCTTCTCTTGAAACGCATGGGTCATGATCCCATTGCGGCGTCAAGTGGTGCAGAAGCCATCGATCTTTTGCAAAAGCATAAGTTTGACGTCGTCTTGATGGACGTTCAAATGCCGGAGATGGACGGCTACGAAGCCACTCGGCGGATTCGCGCGATGGAGGGCGAGCTTTCGAAAGTTCCTATCATCGCGCTCACCGCAAACGCCCTGAGTGGTGACGCGGAGAAGTGTCTGAAAGCCGGAATGGACGCTTACCTTACCAAGCCGGTTCGAATCGAATCTTTGCGTGAAGCTCTGCTAAAATGGGCCGCTCCGCCGACGGATGAACCCGAATCCGACCGCTCCACCGAAGACGAGCACCAAGGGTAATCAAGGAAGGAGCCAGCGATGAGCTTGGCCGTAACCGAGTCTCCGAAGCAGCCTGAACTTACGCAAACGCTTGGGGACATTACCGAGTGCAACAACGAGCAGCTTCATCTGTTTTCCTCAGTACAAGCTCACGGTTGCTTTCTAGGATTTACGTGGCCCGATCAACGTGTGCAGTGCGCCTCGGAAAACGTGAGCGACTTCTTCTTGGAGAAACATCCTCACGTGCTCGGGGCCCGTCTTGAGCATCTCCTAGAGAAAGAAGTCGTCGCGAAGATCGGGAGTCTTCTGCGCGAGTTTTCGGGGCAACGAAATCAAGGTCGCTATATTAGCTTCGCTCGCGGCGACGTAAAGATGGAAGCTTACTTATACGAATCGCAGGGCCTTTATTGTCTGGAGATCGAGAAGAAAGTTGCAACCGAGTCGAACTCGTCCGATGGGCTTGATCTCGAGCAAATGGTCGGCGATTACATGCGCCGGGCGCGAGAAGCGATGACCATGGCGGAGTTGGGGAAGCTTGCGGCCGAAGCCGTGCGAAAAGTCACCGGCATCGACCGCGTGATGATCTACAAATTCTTAGCGCCTACCTGGCACGGCCAAGTCATCGCGGAAGATCGGGTAGCGAAAGCGCATTCTTTTCTAGGCCATCGTTTCCCATCCTCGGACATTCCGCGGCCGGCGCGTGACCTCTATCTCCGCAACAGCTTCCGCTCGATCCCGAACGTACGCGCGGAGGTTTCGAAAATCACGCCGTCGACAAATCCACTGACGCGCAAAACCGTGGATCTTTCGGATTCGCGTTTGCGCGCGGTTTCGCTCATCCACTTAGAGTACCTTCGCAATATGGGAGTCGGAGCTTCCTTCTCCTTAGCTCTCAACGTAAAGGATCAGCTCTGGGGTTTGATTGCGTGCCATCACCTCGATGAGTTTCATATTTCGCGCCAGCGCTGGGTCTACTGCGACATGATCGCGAATGCGTTTTCGTCGCGCGCTTCGATGCTCGAGACGATCGAAGAAAACGAAAGACGCCTTGAGTTCGATAAGCGTCTGCGGTCGTTCTTCATTAGTCTTCGCTCAAGCGCTGATCCGATCGGAGATTTTCTCCGTCGTCACCGGGAAGTCGAAGAGATCTTCGAAGTTAGCGGGATCGCCCTCGTCACCCGAGACAAGATCGACTTTGCCGGGCTTACGCCGGCAAGCGCGGACCTGAAAGAAATTGCGAATTGGTTTCGCGGTGAGATGTTGAAAGCAAACAAAGCTTGTTTGGCGTTCCAGGATTTGAAGGCGACGGGCGCCCTCTGGGAGCGGATAAAGCCGTTTGCATGCGGCGCCGTGGCCGTGCAGCTTCCGGGCGCGGACGAAAATTTGTTCATGCTGTTTCGGCCGGAAATCATCCGGACAATCACTTGGGGCGGGGATCCACGAAAGCAGCTCGAGCGCAAAGGCTTTCAAGGTCGCGTGAATCCGCGCGAATCCTTCGCCGCCTGGGAAGAAGTCATCAGCGACGAAACCAAGCCCTGGGAAAAACATATCCTCGAAGGTGCTCACTTCTTGGGTGAGCTTGTTTTCGATGTCCTCGCAAAACCACAAAAGTTGATCGAAGAGCTTCGCGTGGCCCTTAAAGGCAACGTTTAGCCCTTTAAGCTTCGATGAGCTCTTCGACGACGCGAATGAGCGCGGCCGATTCCACGGGTTTTGCAACGTGGGCCTGAAATCCGGCCTCAAGCGCTTGATCTCGGTCTTCATTTCGGGCGTAAGCGGTGAGTGCCGCAGCGGGCGTGAACGTTCCGCTCTGTCTTTCGATCTCGCGGATTTTTCGAATGAACTCGAAGCCGTCATGTTCCGGCATCCCGACGTCACTGACGATGAGATCGGGACGCCGTTCTTTATAGAATTCGAGCGCTTCTTGCATCGAGCTCGCAGGCATGACGTTGGCCCCAACACGGCGGAAGATCTTTGCGATCAGTTCCCGCGCGTCGGTCTCATCGTCCACGACCAGAATTTGAAGACCACTGAGAGTTTTTCCCAACTCTTTGCGCGGGCTCGACTCGCGAGTCGAGAGTGAAGCTTCCGTCGAAGCCGAAGCTGAAGTTCGGGCGTCTGTTTCAAGCCTCGCCTGCGCCGTAGGGAAGACGATTCGGAACGTCGTGCCCTGACCTTTCCCGCGGCTCGTAACGGTGATCGTCCCACCGTGGAGTTCTACAAGTTGTCTAACGATCGAAAGCCCTAGGCCGAGGCCCCCAAATTTGCGGGTCATGCTGTTGTCTTCCTGGCGGAAGCGATCGAAAACGTAAGGGAGGAAGTTCGGTTCAATCCCGAGACCGGTGTCCGCGACTTCAACTACGTACTGGGATGTCTCTTCCCGAATGCTGAGATCGATACGACCTCCACGCGGCGTGAATTTCACCGCGTTTGAAAGGAGGTTCCAGATGATCTGCTGAATTCTCGTGGGATCGCCTAGAAGCGGGCAGCTCGAATCCTCTAACTTCACGTTGAGCGCAACGCCTTTTGCTTCGGCGGCAAAACGAATTCCTTCTGCCGCAAGCTCCGTGACTTCTTTTAAGCTGGTCTGAACGGGATTAAAGCTCATCTTGCCGGTGATGATCGCCGAGACATCAAGAAGATCCCCGATAATTTGATTCTGCGACAAAGCATTCCGGTAAATCGCTTCGATCGATGACTCTAGATCTTCGCTAAACTGCTCTTTAAGATCTTCGGTCTCTTCTTTCAGAAGCTCCGCATGACCTAAGATGACGTTGAGGGGAGTTCGGAGTTCGTGCGACAGCGTTGCCAAGAATTCATCTTTGATGCGGTTGATGGCTTGAGCTTCGGCGTAAAGGCGCGCGTTCTCGACGGCGACAGAGGCTCTTCGCGCTAGGTCTTCCGCGAAGGCTAAATCATTCTCGTCGTAGTTGCGTGGGGTTTCGCTGAGAATCAAAGTGAGGGCACCGATCGTTCGTTCACGATTCTTTAGAGGCACAGATATCGCCGAGCGCATTCCGAATGACTTCAGCAGCTCCAGGTGCTCAGGTGAAGTAGCGACGGCCTTTAAATTTTCATCCGTGATTGTTTCGTAGAGTTCGGCGAGGCCCGTGCGAATGACGTTCGGCGCGCCTACGCTTGTTTCCGTGCGTTGGGGATACTTCTCAAGGATCTGTGCTCCTTTTTTCATCGTCCCGATGTCTTTATGGGTGGTATGGAGCTGGCGCAGACTTCCGTCAGGCTGAACGATCGTGACCGAACACCAGTCGGCGATGCGGGGGACGGCGAGTTCGGCAAGACTCGTCAGAATCGTGTTCGCGTCCAGAGAGGCGCTAAGGAGTTGGCCTGCTTCGGCCAAGAAGGACTGCGCTCGTGCAAAGTCGCGCGAGCGAGCTTCGCTCCCTTTCAGACGTTGGTAAAGGCGAGAGTTGTCGATCGCCACTGCGGCTTGGGCCGCGATACCCGAAACAAGAATTTCCGCACGTTCGGTGAAAACACCTTTTTCCGGGTGGCCGAAGAAAAGCCCACCGATCACGTCGCCAGTCCGTGAAATGACGGGAACCGCTAAGTAACTGCGAACAGGTAAGTGGCCGGCCGGCATCCCGTAGTGAGGGCCCATCTTCCCAAAATTAGGATCTTGTAAGATGTCGTCTGAGCGCACGATGCGCTCGCCGCTGAAAGTGGGGGCAAAAATTTTCGTGTTTCTCGGATGCGGGAATTTTGAAAACGCCTCTCTAGGTACACCCGAAATCGTGTAGAGCGTTAACGACTCACCGGTCTCCGAGATCGTGTTGTAAAAGAAAGCGCCGAATTTGGCGTGACTGAGTTCGGTCGTGATGTCGGTGACTCTTTGCACGATCGACTCAAGGTCTAGCTCGCTTCGGAGCGAGAGTCCCGCTGAGCTGACAAGCTCAACGACTCTTGATTGCTCTCGCAATCGGCTTTCGTTCTCTTTGAGTTCGGTGACGTCGTTTCCGAGTGCCACGACGCCGCGGACTTTTCCGTTCGGGTCGCGGTCTGGAATATACTGAGCGGCTACAACTCGTCGTCCGAGCGTCTTGTGGTTCGCCTCAATCTCGAATCGCACGTGTTCGCCTTTGAGCGCTCGTTCGAGATGCGGTTTAGCTCGATTCGAAAGTTCGTTTCCGATGACTTTATCGACGGGAACATCGAGTTCGTCTTCGACCTCCGAATCAAACCATTCTCGATAAGCGCGATTTTTAAAGCGGTAATGGCGATCCGGGCCGACGTATGAAATTAACATGGGAAGAGCGTCGGTCACGAGGCGAAGCTGGTTTTCGTTTCGCTCCACCGATTCGTTGTATTGCGAAGCCATGCGCGCAAAGAGATAGCTGAGAAGCGTGATAGCCGAGCCCGCGATGAGAATGTACCAGGGAAAGTTACGAGACGCTTCGCTATCGAACGGTGCAAGTGTCGTCAGGCGAACGCTCCAGCCGTGGTTGGCGACCCGAACGGGAAGAACAACTTGATTCAAGGTTTTTTCTTGATCAGCCTTCACGGAGGAAAAAACTTTTGATTCTTCTGAAACCGTGTCTCCATCAAAAACTTCAAGAGAGATGCGGGTGCTTGTGCGGTTCTCGACTTTCAGAATCTCTTCGAACACATCGTCGGCGCGGAAGGGACCATAGATGAATCCTTGGAGGGCGGCTCGTCTTTCCTCCACCGTCTTGATTGAACTTCCTCGCTTGTAAACGGGGACGTAAATCAAAAAGCCGAAGCTTTCTTTTTGCGTTTCGATTGCGCCTTCTTGCACGAGGACCACTTTCGAAGTCACGGCTGCCTCGCCGGTATCGCGAGCCACTTCCATGGCTTCGCGACGCTTTGGCTCCGAGAACATGTCGTATCCAATGGCTTGCAAATTCGGCGGATCCGGCGGCCAGAGATACGTGATCGGGAAGTAAATTTCGCGCAGACCCTCGGGCCAAACGTTAAAAGTTTCGACGCCGAGACTCCGAACTTCCTTTATCTCCTTTGGTAGCGCCTCGGGCGACATCTTCCTCGCAAATCCGATTCCGCGAAGGCCCGGATACTCGTTCATGCGCAGGCCGCTGACGTAATCATCGAACTCTTCGCGCGTTACGCTGTTATGCGTGTGGTAGAAAGCTTCGGTATGTTGAAGCGCGCTCGTGAAGGTGGCCATGCGCTGTTCGATCGAGACCGTCAAGCGCGAGGAGAGGCGTTCAAAGCGACTTAGTTCATCGAGCCGATGACGTTGGTAAGCGGCATAGGTCACTGCACAAGTTAAACCAGCCAGTAGAAATAAGATGGCAAGCGGCGACGTTTTCGCAAACCAACGGCGAATCGTGTTGATCGTGGATCTTTGGCGAATGGCGGTTTTGTCCACTGTCGCGCGGCCTTTTCTGCTCTCGCTCAGAGCTGTTCGGTACTCGAAGCGGAGAGTAGAACAGTTTAGGAACTGAGTCCATTTGGCCTAGGTGAATCTTACGTCTAATTGCCGAATTATCAGGCTAATTTTGTCGCTCGTCGTCGCTCGTCGGCTTTCAACGTCGTTTGTGATTGTGCGGCGTAACTCGTGGTCACTCGTCGGCAAAAGACGGTGTTCTCATTCAGCGCCATTGCCCACGGGCATGCGGGTTATTTTTTAAGCTCTGTGCGCGTCTGCCGCGCCGTAGGTGGGCAATGCGTTTTTAACTTGGTCTCGTCGGCGGCGAGTTCACGCTCTGGTAACCGCGAGGGCGTCACCCCTTGTCGCCCTGTGTAATCATGTCCGGGGTGACTTCTTCTTTTACCCCTTGAGAGCGTCTGCGAGCTTTTAAGATCAAAATTTCCCGAGATGAAGAGCCGAACTTTATCTCTTAACGCAAGATCACGGGAATAGTCGTTAAGCAAACCGTATTGATTTAAGAGTGGCCAGAGCATCTTCCACGTCGGAAGCAAAACTTGCTGATCTCTTTCGCCTGCGGACTTTGAGGCTTCCACAAAGAGAGTGCGAAGCCCAAGATAGAGGAGCCAATGATCTTTAGGGTCAATCGGTGGCTCGCCGCTTTTTGGGCTATTTCCATTTTTGCGGTGATCGAGGTCGAGCATGAGCGTTTGGAAGAAACGACTTTCATTCATTTCCTCGCCTGCGGCGGATTCAGCTTTCGGAAGTGTTTTAGCGGCAGTCGACTTCTTCACCGAAGACTGAAACGAACCACAAAAATGTTTTGCGATAGTCCACGCGGGGTTTGCCTCAAGTTGCGCTAAAACTCCGGCGCGATCCGCTTGTTGTTCAAGCATTGTCCAGCGGGTTCGGAGGAGCGTATCCGCATGACGCTCAGATGGATGTTGAGAGGCTTGTTCACGGAAGTAGCTCAACTGTGAAAGGAGTCGGCTTTTGAAGCTCCGTTCTGCCGCAAGCCTCTTGAGATCTTGAAGCAGGCTATCGAAGGCGGCGACTTCGTTAGCTTGAGCCGCAGCTTGGAGGGATGAAACCGAGTTCGACGACGGACTTGCGGGCTTAGCGGGGAGAGTAGGTTTCGAGATCGTTTTTGGTTGCATCGTAAATCCTCTTCTTAGTGCATCCTCTTCCTCGTCAATCCTTCCCGAAGCTATGTGTAGGTTATATGTAAGTCAAGAGGCGCTGGACGTTTGTGCCTAGAACAACTACATCCGTACACATGGAAATGTTCGAGATGAGTCAGGCTGAGTACGATGCGTTCTACGAATACAATCTTGAAACTTACGCACGGACGCGAGCGCCGGAAGTGGGCGTGACACTCGATGTCGCCAGAGATTACGCGCGCAAAGAAATCGCGAGCATGCTTCCTGATGGACGGAAGACGCAAAACCACTGGTTCTTCCATCTGAAAGAAGAAGGCGCCATCTTGGGAACACTTTGGTTTGCCGTTCGCGAAAATTGGAGTCGAGGTCGCATCTTCATCTACGACATCGCGGTTGTTGAAAAGGCGAGAGGCCGCGGATGCGCGCGCTCTATGCTGCATTGGCTCGAGAAGAAGTCACTCGCCCTCGGATATGATGAAGTGGCACTTCATGTATTAGCGTCGAATACGGCCGCGCGGACGCTCTACGAATCCGCGGGCTACCAAATAACGAATCTCTACATGGCGAAGAAACTGAAACACTCTGGCGATTAAAAACCGTCAGTCGTGCCGGTTTTGCCGTACTCTTGTGAGGAAGCAAAGCTCGTCGAAGACTTCTTTGGTGATCCAAACGGAATCACCTGGGATGCCGTTGTAGGAGAGCTCGACCGGCGCATGCTGGATTCACGCTCAACGCCTTGGCTGACGCCTACGGCTTTCGTACCTAGGACGACCCCGGTGAGATCGCCGACAAGAGACTTCATCGTCTCGGCTTGCGAAGAAAGTTCCTCCGCCGCCGCCGCCGACTCCTCGGAAACCGAAGCGTTTTTCTGCGTTGCTTGATCCATTTGGTTCATGGCTTTTGAGATTTCATCAAGACCTCGCGTTTGCTCTTGAGTGGAGCTAGAGATCTCTTGATTCAGATCGGCGACTTTTTTAACTGAAGTCACGATGCTCTTAAGGATTTCGGCATTTGAAGAAGCGACCCGTGAACCGTACTCAGTTTTGACGGTGCTTTCTTTGATGAGCGAGGTGATTTCTTTGGCGGAGTCAGCGCTCCGCTGCGCGAGGGGTCGCACTGCTTCGGCAACGACCGCGAAGCCTTTTCCTTGCTCACCGGCGCGCGCC
>SYLX01000198.1 GCA_005808505.1 Bdellovibrionales bacterium
GGGAAGCCAACTCCAAGATGAGTTTTCCCTAGGCTTCGGCCTCTAAAGATTCCTCGGAGACTACGAGGTTGATAGGTGGGAGGTGTAAGCGCTGTAAGGCGTTCAGCTGACCCATACTAATAATCGTGCGGCTTTTTTAAATTCTTAGTTGATGGTTTATCCCTCGCTAAGAATCACCGAATGAAATTTTCGATCGCAATCTAACTGAATGATCCGCATCAACGCATCATTCTCTTGGTATGAATGATATTGAATCAAATTACGTATTCAGATTTCGCTGGCGTCTATAGCAGCGGGGCTACACCTGTTCCCATTCCGAACACAGAAGTTAAGTCCGCTTGCGGCAATGGTATTGCAGGGTTAACCCTGTGGGAGAGTAGCGCGACGCCGGCACTTTTTTTGCCCGGATCACGAAAGTGGTTCGGGTTTTTTTATTGCCTGGATATAAACAGTGTTTATTTATATTATGGGTTCGTCGAGGGGCTGGAAGAGATTAGTAGTGAATGCCAAGTTTGAATGTGCGACTGAGTTCCCATTGGTGATTCGACGTGCCTAAATCGACGAGCTTGTATTCAACTAGAACTCCGTAGCGATAGTTCTCAATCCAATGAATAAAGAAGACATCCAGTTTGTAACGTCCGTTCGGGTTGATCTTTATGGGCGTTTTAATCTTCGTGATCCAGTCTTGTACGGGGGAGTTATCAGTTCGAACGCGAATCTCTCGGATTTCCGACCATTGCTTAGGTAGTTTGCTCGTCTGTTCTAAGAGCTTTAAGTCTTCTATCCAGCTGAATGCTAACTTTTCGGGCGGAGATTTGATCCAGTAGTCGACTCTCAAAAAAACATAGGTGATCCAGAGTGTTGAAGCGATTGCGGCTACTACGAAGATGATTCCAATTTGATTTTGTTTGCGCATGCGATGACCTCTTTCTAGAGGATGAACCTTCATTTGAGCTCGCGCTAAAGATTTCAAAATACCAAGCCCAAAGTGGGTGACGAAAATCGCGTCAAGCACGACAGGCAGTCAGGTTTAAACTGCTGGAATTATTGATGGATCTGTTTTTGGAGCCATTATCTGTATAAAGACGCGACAGCTCAGAGAAAGACTGTTGAGCTGAAGCCAGCTCATGAAGCTTCGTCAATTCAAAGACTTAGATAATGGCTGAGCCGTGGCACATCTCTTGGACCTCACTTTTAGAGGAGAGAGGTTTCAAATGAAGGCCACTTGGAAAATCGCAATTCTTGGAGTCGTCTACGGCTATTTTGCTGCGTGCTCTCCCGTAAAGTTCGATAAGGCGCCTGAACCGCCTTGCGGAGCTGAAGGTGTTGCTTGCGTAGCAAAGTGCGAAGGCGAGAACTGCTTTAAGCTCTATACTTCTGAAAAAGTTGTTGGAAAGCAGCCAGTAGATGTACTCATCGTGAACGACAATTCAGGCTCGATGTCGACAGAGCAGAAAAAGATGGGTAACGCGTTCGGCACGTTTTTATCGAGTTTGGGTGCTGTCGATTATCGGATCGCGATGGTTACGACCGATGTTTCAACGGCTCATTCACAAACTCCGCTCGGAGTTCAGAATTATCCAGGTCCGTATAACGGTAACGGTGCTTTGCAAGATGGAAATCTGATCGATTTTGGTGGCGGAGTGAAATATCTCACCGACAGCACGCCGAACAAAGAATCATTGTTCACAAATACGATTAGCCGCGCTGAAACACTTCATTGCGAACAAAGTAACTACAAAGAGTGCCCCTCAAATGATGAACGCGGGATTTTTGCAGCGTACTTGGCTATTGAGCGTAACGAGTTTTTGCGTCCGGCCTCACACCTCGCGATTATCTTCCTCGCGGATGAAGATGAACGAGGTATGTCGGATACAAGATCAGCTCAAGATCAAAACGATCGCGCCTTGATCAGCATGTATCCGTTGGAAGAAAAAGATAAGCCGGAGAATTTGATATCTCGGTTCCGGAAGCTGTATCCCGGGAAGACTTTAAGTGCGCATTCGATCATTGTTAAACCTGGCGATGCGGCGTGTAAGCAAACTCAGTCGAGCCAAGGAACTTTCGTTCGAGGAACGGAAGGATACAGCTACGCCCGTATGACTCAGATGGCGGGTGGAAAGCTCGGTTCAATCTGCGAAAACTTTTACGATTATCAGTTGGAAGATATCGGCAAAGACATTCAGAGCAAATCTCTGACTCTGCCGTTCGTCTGTCGGCCGCTGAAAGATGAGTACGAAGTTATCTATAATCCTCAGCTTCCGGCTTCTGCTAATGTTAGCGCGACACCGGACTGGACACGGATGGAATTGCAAGTAACAGGTAATGTGCCTGTGATGACTAGAATTACTCTCAATTACAAGTGTGCGAAGTGATCTAGTTTCAAAAGTGCCTCCGTGATCGCGCGGAGGCAGATTTTAGTTTCCTTCCGACGAGTCATCCAAGCCTGATTGAACTCAATTTCAATCCCCGCATATTCCGAAGAACCAAATTTTTTGCGGAGGGCCGTTGTGTGGCCGTCCGCATAACCCTTGTAGGGATAATTCAATCGAATTCTAAGGTCTGGAAGTTTAGTGAGAATCGATTTTCTCAAGAGCAAAGCAATTTTTTTCTCGATCGGTCTTTTGGGATCGTAAAGAAGTCCGATTTCGCAATTTCTAACTTCGCCATTTAGCTCTGGAGTGAAGGAATGAATCGAAAAATGGAGGGCAAAGAGCTTGCGCGAGAGGAGTTTGACGAGATGCTTTTCGACTTCGGAGCGGAAGGGCCGGTGGTACTTTTCGAGGAGTTCCATCTTTTTTGCGGCGTCGAGAACCTTTGTCATTTCAGAGAACACGCGAGGATGGTGTGAGCTTCGATTCAAGTCCACGACCAGGCGCGACGTTTCGCTGAAAAACAGAGGAACGCGCAGGTTTTTTTGAAGAGCTTTCGCAAATGCGAGGGCTCCTGGGTCCCAACCGCGATGAGATTCCAGAAGTCGCTTCGAGTTTTTGAATTCATCCCGCAAGTCCGGGGGGATTTTGTTTCCTCCGTGCTCGCACGTGAGAACGAGTTTCATTGGCTCTCGCGCCCATGGAAGAATTGGTCTTTCACCAAACACGATGAAAGATCGAGATAAGTCTTCCGTATGTCTTCAACGGAAGGGATTTGGCCAAGCGCTTTGGAAATTCGCGTTGCGAGACTTCCGCGCGTTAACAGCAGCGAGATTTTTTCTGCGTGATATGTGGGCAAATCGCGAGTGGCAAAAATTTTCTTCCAGAGGTCCGCTGCCGTTACATCTGCATTCAAGCCCCAAGCTGCGAGGTAGTTCCTGTCGCCGATTTTTGCTCCTTCAGCGTGCTGAGCTGTTTCATCAAAGATTGCTTTGAGAGCCAAAGTTTCTTGCTTGCGCTGAGCTTCGTGAGAAACGAGTTTGCCGGTTACAAGTTCTTTAAGAACCGACGTAATCAAATTCGCGATTGCGATATCCATTGAGGGAGTCTCCTGGATGTCGAGGACGCGAATTTCTATCGTTTGACGGCCAAAGCGGGCAATGGCGCCGCGCGAATTGAGCCAATCATCACGAAGAATTTCGTCGGGATCGTGGGGAGCGATGTCATTGAACACTCTCGCGAGAATCTTTTCGCGGTAATCGCTCATTGAAGTCACTAGCTCGGGGATCACATTCCCTGCGATCGACGGAACTCGAATTTGATTCTTTTGATAATACTGCAAACGATTGTCGAGGGCGCCGGTAAGTCTGCCTTCGACCATGGGGGAAGACGCAGTCAAGGCCGGAAGAATCGGGAGCAGAAAACGAATCGCGGTGTGCAGTCGCTCAAATTCCGCATCATCACTAAAAGGCAGATTGATGTGCATGCTTTGCAGATTGCTCCAGCCGTGGCCGCGGCAATCGAAGATTCGATCATATGCTTCATAGACCTCGTTGTTGTCATGGCTCCACAAAGTCATCTCGTCGGGTTTCATCAAAGGATGCATTGCCGACGGAAGAAGAGTTGCTCCCATGGGTTCCAAGAGCGATTGAACTTTTCGTAGACTTCTCAAAAACGCTGTTTCTAAGTGGTTTAGTGATGTCGCGGGGCCAGTCGTCTTTAGCTCAACAACGTGACCGACGAGTTCATTTGACCAAGTGATGTCGCCGTCTTCGAAGTCGGAGACGATGGTGCCTTGGGCTGCTTCCATGAGTCGATCCGTAATCGGAAGAATCTGGAGCGTCTTTTTATCAACAATCATGTACTCGAGCTCGATGCCGAAGCCTTCGAACAGCTTGAGAAACCGGCTCATCAGGTGATCCTTTGCTTTTTCTTTTCAATGCGATCGCGGAAGACTTCCATGATGGTTTTGTACAGATCCATCTTCATGACAGCGTCTTCGTAGCCGTGATCGATATTTGGGTTGTCGTTTACTTCAATGACGAAACACTTACCGTCGATCTCTTTAAGATCGACACCGTAGAGTCCATCGCCGATTAAATTTGCCGCACGGAGAGCCGTGTTGATGACGCTCTCCGGGACTTCTTCGAAGGGGATTGTGCTAACGCGTCCTTCTTCGTGTTTGCCGGCTCCGGCTTGCTTTAAAATTTGCCAGTGTTGGCGAGCCATAAAGTACTTACACGCATAAAACGGTGTCTTATCGATGATTCCGATTCGCCAGTCGAACTCCGTTGGTAGATATTCTTGAGCGATAACGAGATCGGATTTTGATAGAAAGTTCTCGAGGTGCTCGACGAGTTCCTCGAGATTCTTTGCTTTCTTCACGCCTTGAGAGAAGGCCGAGTCAGGTTGTTTCAGGATGCAGGGAAAGCCGATCTTATGCTGAACCTCGGCGATGTTGTCTCGATGCGCGATGATCGTTCGTGGAGTGCGAACCTTATGAGCTTCGAGAAGTTCCGCAAGATAAATTTTGTTTGTGCATTTTAGGATCGACTCAGGATCGTCCATGACCACCAGGCCTTCGGCTTTGGCCCTGCGCGCGAAGCGATAGGTGTGGTGATTTACCGATGTGGTCTCGCGAATGAAGAGCGCGTCGAATTCAGCGAGGCGGCCGAAGTCATCTTTAGTGATCAGTTCGGCATCCAGACCGAGATCGTTTGCAGACTTAATGAACCGCTCGAGCGCTTTTTTATCTGACGGTGGAAGAGCTTCGTCAGGATTTATGAGAATCGCAAGATCGTAGTTGTATACGACTTCTTTCTTCCGTGTGCCACGACGTCCTTTGAAGTAAGCCCGTGCGGAAGTCTGTACGAAGGGATAATGCTCTTCGGGAATCTCGAGTGCCGAGATCGGCTTAATGGATTGAAGCTCCCATTTCTCAGCGACAAGTTCGAAATGCGCGCGCAGAAAAGGTGCTTGGAAAAGTTTGAAGAAATGCGCGGAGAGGCGATCGTATCTCTTTGCGACGTTTTGGCCGAAGTAGATGCTGAGAGTGAACTCCTTGGACTTCAAGCCTTCAAAGCTTGTTTGAATCAATTGGTCGAGATCTTCGGAAACCGTTCTCACGAGAGGCTGAGACTTAAGATCTTGGATTGTGGAGACTGAGGGAATTGGCTTGTGTCCGCGAGCAGCCGCGAGAAGGGAGACGTAATATCCGAGTGTCTGGTAACGGTAGCTCTTGCAGAGGTTGTAGACTTTAACGTTCCGCCTTTTACGGAAAGCCTCTTTCGTCAAGTAGTCGCGGGCGGAGTAAACTTCAACTCCGGGTACGCTCAGCTTCCACTCAGTTGGGTTGTCTAAGATGATGAGATGCTTCAATCTTCAATCCTCGTCGTCGTCCTTCTTCGGCTCGATGATGAGCAGGTTCGCATCGTAGGTGACGATTCCAAGTAAGATCGAAGAGATCACTCGTTGGATATCGACCCAGTAATAGTTGCTTCCGGCGAAGGGGTTTAAGTGAAACGGATCTGCGACAAGCAAGCTCTTCACTTTACGATCATAACCTGCGAGAACGACAAAGTGACCAGAGGGTTCGCCTTCGATGCTGTTGTATTCGTTTGTTTCGCCGATCTCGCGTGCCGAGCGGTAAAGGTAGGTCGCGCTTAAGCCCGTGAGAATCGGTTGATCATTCTGAAGATACTTCTTTAGAAGTTGGGGAGTGAGATCTTCGAAAACAATTTGCCCGCCATTTTCTAGGAACTCGATGTAGGCATCGCTAGCTAACTGAAGTTTTTTATTCCGCTTAGCTTTTCTCTGCGCAGCGAGATACTTTTTTAAATCTGCTTCTGGGTGGAGAAACCACGTCGGATCAAAGATGTGCAGATTGTAAGTATAAATCTTCGCCCTGTATCCGCGCTTTAGGGCGTTCGTGCCCAACATGACAGCGAGGGTTCCGCCTTCTTCCAGATACGGAATTTCTTTGATAACTCGATTCAGGGAGACGCGATCACCGAAGTAACGGTAGACAGCATGTAAGCAAGTCGGCCCACAGGTCGTCTCCGTTGGTTGCGGCAAAATCTTGAAGTCGAGCGTTTTTCCCATTGCGATCACCAGAACTCGAGACCGAGCTTTATCCTGCAGATAGGAGAAGACGCGAGCATTCGCGCGTCAACGGAAACCTTCGAGTCGGACGTGAATTCCGCAATTGTGGCCATGGGGATCAGAGCTCGAGTGGTTTACTTATCTCATCGAGCGTGAGCGAGAAACTCGGTACGAAGTTTTTCATAAAGTAGCCAACTTCGGGCCGGTGAGCGAGAGCGTCGAGTTTTGCTTCGAGTGCTTTCTGAGCTTTCGAGAACTCTTGGTTACCGGCAGCTCTCTCTTCCAGGCACTTGATGAATGCACAGATGGTGTCAGCAGCCTTGATGATTTCGTGAGCTTCTTGATCGTCTGATCGACCTACGATGAGAGGTGAATAGTCTTCACGAAACTCAGACGGAAGAAGTTTAAGAAGCTCTTGGGCTGCATGGCCCTCAAACGCTTTGTAAGCATCCCGAATCTCACCGCTGAAGTATTTCACGGGAGTAGGTAAGTCGCCCGTCAGGACTTCGGTTGCGTCGTGGAAAAGTGCGATGACCGCGACTTTTTCTGGATTAAGACGGCCGCCATAAAGTTTGTTTTTAATCAAAGCGAGGCCATGCGAAACCATAGCGACCTGAAGACTGTGTTCCTGCACGTTCTCACGTTGAACGCACCTCATCAGGCTCCAGCGATCGATCAATTTCATCCGAGATAAGTAAGCAAAGAAATGAAACATGCTGGTGAGTCTACTCGACCAGATTCAATCCTCCAAACTGGCGGGCTCTTAGCTGCCCTGCATCTGCTAAATGGGTCGAGTTGCCCCACCTGGACTTGACTGAAAATCCATCCCTGCCACCCTTGATGAAGCGCATCTAATCAATTTCTGTTGGTTTAGGCCAATTTTGCGTTTCTGAAAGGAATTTTCCGAATGGCTAAAGAGGCAAAAGCAAAAGTGAAGGCGATTGACGAAAGTTCGAAGACAAAAACTCGTCGTAAATTTCTCGGCGAGTCGGGTGCACTCGCCGCCGCAAGCCTCACGATTCCTGCTGCTGCCTCTGCCCAGACGGCAGCGAAGAAGTTCGCCTGGGACTTAGTCACAGCTTGGCCGAAAGACCTCCCGGGTTATCATTCCTCGTTAGTTCGGATGACTGAACAAGTCTCCCAAATGTCTGAGGGACGCCTCACGATCAAAATTCGGCCTGGCGGAGAGCTTTGTAAACCTTTTGAGTGTTTTGACTTTGTCTCGAAGGGCTCAGCGCAAATGGGCAACGGTGTGCCGTACTATTGGCGGAGTAAGAGCGAAGCTTTTCAGTTTTTTGCGACGATCCCGTTTGGTTTCACATCGAGTGAGACGGAAGCGTGGATTCATCACGGAGGCGGCCGCGCGCTTGCCACGGAACTCTACGATTCATTTGGTCTTGTTTATTTTCCGGCAGGTGGATCTGGTTGCCAGATGGGTGGATGGTTCAACAAAGAAATCAACTCCATCAACGACTTTAAGGGATTAAAGATCCGTTATCCTGCGTTTGCGGGAGATGTTCTAAAGAAACACGGTGCCATCGTGACCATGGTTCCTGCTGGCGAAATTTACAGCGCCTTGAAGTCAGGGCAGATCGACGCTGCAGAGTGGGTGGGCCCTTGGAACGATTATGCGCTTAAGCTCTACGAATCTGCGAAGTTCTACTACTGGCCCAGCTGGCATGAGCCCGGAACGGTCAACGATATTTTCGTGAATAAAACAGCGTGGAATTCTTTGCCCAAGGACCTGAAGGCGATTTTGACCAACGCGATCCAAGCGATGGAGTTGGATTTCAATGCGGAACTCTCCGCGCGGAACAACGGGTATTTGAGCTTGCTTTTGAACTCCCACAAAGTGCAATTGAAGCGCTTTAGCGACGAGACACTCACTGAGCTTGCAAAAACCTCGAAGGCGATCGTCGAAGAAGCGGCGAACAAAGATCCAATGACGAAGAAGGTTTTTCAGTCTTATACGCAGTTTAGGTACAATGTTTTAAGTTGGGGTAGCGTCGCGGAAGGCGGCTACATGGCTGCAAGAGCGAACATCAAAATTTGATTTTGGATCGGAAGTAGGCAAATCGAAGCCCACATTGTTTTTCGTGGGCTGCTCCATTTGCTTTGATAGTCCAATCTTCAGGCGCGCCTTTACTCCGGAACTCACAGCTTAAACATTTTTAGTTGAGAGCCTGATCTCGATTGTTCAGGCTCTTCATTTTGAATTGGCTTCGCTGATTTGCGAGTTGAGAGTCCAAAGGTCGTAAAGATATCCTAAGGTAAACAGGCCGCCCGTGAAGAAATACAGAATGGCCGTTAACCATTTGCCTAGATAGAGTCGATGGGCGCCGAAAATTCCTAAGAAGGTGAGCAGCACCCACGCCAAGGTGTAATTAACTCGGCCTTCTTTAAATCGACGATCGGCTTGTTGGTCCATTGCGGGGATCAGAAAGAGATCAATGAGCCAGCCAATCCCTAGTAGCCCAAGGGTGAAAAACCAGATCGTTCCCGTAACCGGTTTGCCGTAGTAAAAGCGGTGAGCTCCCGTAAAACCGAAAATCCAGAAAATATAGCCGACTGGTACGCTGTGCGTGTTCGCTTTCGCCATCGCAAACCTCCCGGGGCATTCTTCACGCGGTTTGATCGATTTTGCAATAGGCTGAGTTCGTGGAGAGAGAACGCAAATTCTCTAGAGCCCTCCGTCTCCCTTGAGATAGCTGGGAAACGGAGTTGCAAAGTCCTAGTTATTCGCAGGGAACTCTTTCGCGACAGACGAGTTCTTCGACGGCGTTCTCGGGATCAGCCACTTCGAGATGCGTAATGACGACTCCCTGATAGCCTTCACGTCCGCAGAATTGGCGGTAAACCGAGATCTGGTGAGACGGGCCCTCGTAATTGAGGTAGTCAGCTGAGTTGCTTGTCTGCGCGGTCGGTTCTTCTTTCGAAAGAATCTCGTCGCCGACAGCAACTTGGAATGTGGTGGCAAGAAGCGTACGGCCATCCGTGAGCCTGCATTGAACGAATACATCGTCGGCATCAACAAGAATGTCTTCAAGTGGTACGGACTCAAGACTGTCAGCTGACAAAGTCGGTGTGTTGATAAAGAGCGCAAGAGCGGCTCCTGCAACTGCGAGTTTCATTTCGGGCTCCTTTGAATTTGGCCCGGAGATTTATCAACAGATTTTGTTTTGGGCAAGAGCGCAGTCTGTGGACGGAAGAATTCCGTGAGTCTCAAAAGCGAAGCCCAAACTTAAAAAGGTCTACCGCCATTGATCGGATAATTGAATGGCGGACTGACAAAGGTGTCGACCATGCCGTAGCAACGGTGTCCACCAGCGGACAAATTGCCTGTTACGGCCCCCCGATCTTCGTCAACTTCGATACGCACATTCACAATCGAAGTCTGCAGCATGCAACGATGACCGGGCTGCGTATTGCAAGTCGGTTGGGCGTCGATCGGCATGATAGCTCCCACAGCTGAGCCTGCTTCAAACACGACCCCTTGAGATGCATAACCATTTGGCTGAACGTTGACTGTTAAAGTTGTTGCCTCGGTTATCGCCCGAGCCGTGCGATTCGTTGTTCCATCATTTGTCCCGTAAAGGTCGCCTCGAGAGTTCATGCTCGTCACAGCGGTACCCGGCAGCAGAATGATCCGCACTGTCTGCCGAATACTAGATAGATTCTTAAATGAGAAAACCCACTCATGATGCGCGATTTTTACTCCGCCGTCGGCGCCTGCGGGATGGTCGTAGTAACTTGCGGCTAACATCGCTAAAGCGCCACAAACTTTATCGCTCATGATGCCTCCGTGCGAGGAGGTAAATCTCAAGACCGGCAACTCAATGGATCGCTTGGCCGATGCGGATAGCGGCAGGCTCGAAATAAATAATGCGGCTAGGGTCGGGAGTATGGCGCGATTGATTTTGAATTGAGTCATTGGCCCCTCGCTGGTCGATAGTTGGCTTTACTGGGCAGGCACTCTTTAATTCTAAATGGGTGCAATTTTAGAGTAAATTCTGAATCCCGAAACGGGACTTCTCGCTCGTCAAGCCAGGGGGGGGCAATCAAGAAGATACCAGCGTTTACGGGCAAATGGGCGAGGCCGATTCAAAAAATCAACTAGCCCGGTATGCCGACTCCAGACAGTATTGTCGGGAAAAAATTGTCGGGAAAAAGCCCAGCTATGATTTGAGAGTCTTACGAAAAATCGTTGGAATACAGGATTCGTCTATCGACCATACGAGTCTCCCTCGCGAATCGAATCCTTAAAGTCTTAGAAGTTCAAAATGGTCGGGGAGACAGGATTCGA
>SYLX01000199.1 GCA_005808505.1 Bdellovibrionales bacterium
AGTTCATCCTCGAGCGTATCGATGCGCTCGCCCAAGCGGTCGACGACTTGGTAGTAACCATCGACGATCGAATCGAGAAGCATGTAGATGAGGTAATCCGCTCCGCGCTGGCGCACTTTGCCCGTTTGCGAGCGAATGCGCTCGCGAATCCGGCCGAAAACGTCGCCCGGCGTTTCTTGGAACGTGATGACCGTGTTGCCTTTAAGAACCAAGCTTACATGTTCGTGAGTAAGATGATTATCTGAACCCAAATACAGCATCTTGATCGCGAAGAAGAAGTAGCCTGGATAGGATTCAAATTGGGGGCGGAGCGTGGTGTTGACGAGATCTTCTTGCGTGAGTGGATGTAGGTCGAAGACCGCGGACACCTGTTGGATCATCTTGGCGTCATGGACACCTTCGACGTTGACCCAATTCACCAGACCCGTTTTCAAAAGCCCGGAGAGCTGGGCGGGATCCACGCGATCGAATTCTTTGAATTCATCACCCTGATATTGAACGAGCGTGATGTAAGGCTGGAAGTCGCGGGGCGCGCCGAGAGGAACAACGGAACCAGGAGGAAGTCCGAGTTTCTTTGAGCGCGAACGATCAAAGATCCGAATCTTTCTTTTCTTGCGAGGTTTTCCGTTCCCAATCGTGCGGGACATGGTGTGGTTCCTCAGTTGGTCCGTAGCTTCTGAGAAGCAAATCTGGCCTCTAGCGGCTTAACGGCAAAACATAACTACGACTTGATTTTAATATCCACGAAAACTCGCGTTGAGAGAAAGCGTCTCACGCGGGGACGTTCTACGAAACGGCGAGTGTTAACTTCTCCGTTGGCTTGAGGGCATGAGTTTTCGTACCGAAGAGTTCATTGCATGAACGAAGCTCTGCAACTCAAGAAATCTGAAGCCCGATCGCGCCTAGAGGCGTGGGCCGATAAAGGCCAGCTTTTTGCGATCGTCGATCCTTTCTTCGATATTCCGCTCGCCGTACAAAAGGCGAAGCTAGAGACGAAGGATACCGACCCGATCTTCTTCGAAGTGATCGCGTGGGATCAGGTGACTTACGAGCCACCTTTCATCGCGCACATCACGCCTGAAGCGCTCGATTGGATCCTCAATTCTTTTTCGACGGAGCGTTGGGGAATCTTTTTAGTTTCCGATCGCGATCTCGGGACCATCGCCCGGCATTACCAAAAGTTCGTCATTGCGAAAGGACCGGATGCGAATCCTTACTTCCTTCGCTATCACGACGCCTCAGTTTTAGACGTTCTTCTAAAAACTTGGGACAACAAAGAAAAAAGCGTCTTCTACGGACCTACGCACGCCTTTGGTTTGCCAGATCTCGATACGATGGACATTCGCATCGAGTCCAATCCGTTTGAGCTCCGGCCCAAACACCTTCCGCTGCCCGAAGATTGTTTACTTCATTTGCGTGAAGCTCAACTGCGGCAATGTGGAGAAGCCATCGATCGCGACCTCGTGAAAGTGATCTATTGGCACTTAAGAAATCACCACGCGAAAGCTGTGCAATTTCTCGATAAGCCGGTGCTCGAAGAGCGCATCCAGGTCGCCATCTCGCGCGCGCGTCGCTACGCCCTCGGAACCGTTTCCGACCTAGCGGGTTTCACCGCGCTCATGTTCGAGCTTGCTCCAAACTTTGATGAGCACCCGAGTTTCCGCAACGTGCTTGTGGATCCCTCGGTTCCGCCCGAGGCGAAGATGCGTCGTCTTTCGCAAGTGATCACGGATCGCGAGTGGAAAGAAGCCGCGCAACTCTACGACCGCAGTTTTTGGTCAACCGTCGCAAAACGAAGCAAGCGCTAAACCCGCCCGGCTTTGTTGGACCGCGAAGATTCCGTCAAAATTATGCCCTTGGGCCAGCGTGGATCCCGAAACGAGACGCTGGCTTCCTCGTTAAATGCAGATCGCAAAAGCCGCGTGAAATCGAGACGTCCGGATCGGATTGTCCCGCTGTAGTCCATTTCTACCTGGCCGATAAGCTTAATGCGCCTGAGCTAAAGATCTAAATGCCTAAACGTTCGAGGGAACCGGGGTGTTTGCGTGAGTTGGATCGATATTCCCAACTGGTCGCTAGATGTGTCGAAGTCCATTATGGAGGCTGTCCGCATGAAAGATGCGGAGACCTACCACCACTGCGTGCGCGTAAGCCGCGGGGCGCGTCTGTTAGCGAAGGCTGCCGGACTCAATGAACTCGATCAAAAGATCGTGGAGTTTGCCGGTCTCTTTCACGATATCGGCAAGATCGGAATCCCTGACGAAATTCTTCTAAAACCGGCCCGTTTGACGGAGCAAGAGTTTGCCGTCATGAAAGACCATCCAGAGCTCAGCGTGCAGATCCTCGAGCCTTTAGCGCACGTTGAGTTCTACTATCGTTTGATTCCGGGCGTGCGCCATCACCACGAGTGGTACGACGGTCGGGGTTATCCTGCGGAGCTAGAGGGCGATCAAATTCCGCTCGCTTCTCGCATGGTTTTGATCGCCGACACGTATGACGCAATGACCGCGGATCGCGCTTACCGCAAAGGCCGCGCTCCGGAAGTCGCTTACAAAGAAATTATCGATTTTGCTGGTCGCCAGTTTGATCCGCAGCTTGCGAAGATTTTCGTTGAAGCGCATCCGAAGTGGGGACCCAAAGATTTGAAAGTCTTTGATGAGATGAACCACACGGTTCTGAAAATGGCAGCTTAATGGACTGCCGATCCTCAAAGGATTAACGAAAAAGGGCCCGAGACGGGCCCTTTTTCTTTCGAATTACGGTTGAGTTGGAACTTCGATCTTCTTGCCGTTTTGCCACTCGGGTGCTTTGGACGAAATGGCGCTCAGGAGTTCCGCGGTCTTGGCGGGAGCTTCGTCGGGCAAAGCGTGCGTCACATCTTTAAACAAGACGTAGCTGCGACGTTGATCGGCTTTGATCTCGTTCCAAGTGCGCTCTTGATCCACGCGAAGTGGAAAGTCATCGTTTTCCGCAACGAACATTGAAACATTAGTTAATCCTGGCGCGTAGCTGCGCAAATCAAAATCTCTTGCGGCGCGAACCAAGTGGAAAACGGATTTTTTGAAGAGTGCGGTGTCGATATCTTCGGGCACGTTTTGTACGCGGCCGATCAAGTAGTTTTCATAGAAGAAGTTGTAGAACGAATCGAACCAGTAATCGCGCGAGCTGCACAGGAAAGGGTTGGCGATCCCGAAGAAGTCGCACGGAATGTTTTCCCAGAAGCGAACCGAGTTGAGCCAAAGTCGCAAACCGCGACCGCGAGGATCGTAATGATCGAGCGGAACGATGAGTGGCGAGAGAAAAATCAAAGAATCGATGCGATCGGGATATTGCGAAGCGTACTCGGCAGCGACGGTTGATCCGAAGCTCAAACCAACGAGCTGAATGCGCTCTTCAATGTTCAGCGCTTTTAAGACCGCTTCGACTTCGTCAGAGAGATTTTTGAGCGTGAGGCCCTTTGTGAGAAAGGCGAGGTTTTTCTCCTCATTGAGCCGCAAGCTTTCCGGTTGGGGGCTGTAGGCATAACGAATGACCGTATGGCCTTCGTTTATGAGCGCTTGCGAGAGCGCGTTCCAGCGGCGAATATCGTAGATCAAGCCGTTCAGGAGAACGAATGTTTTCTTGCCGGGTTGTCCGCGCGAAATCTCCGCGTAAACTTTTACGGTGTTCTCTGTTCCGTCGCCTTCTTCGCCGGTCTCTTGCGTGACTTCGACGGCGAAACTTTCAAAAGGAACATCCGCGTACTGCGTTTGTGCGCCAGCAGATGTAGGGAGGGCGCTCGGAAGTTTCTCGAGTTTTTGAGAGGCGTGAGCCGAGAAGCCGATACCTGCCGTGATTAACAAAGTGAAAGTGAAACGAAGAAAAGAAAGCACAAACAGCTCCTTGATGGCGCCTTGAAGGGATGGGCGGACAACAACGGACGTTTATCCCGTCAGTCGCGCCAGGAGCAAACAAAAACAGATGCCAAGACAGATCTTGGATGAGAAATGAAAAGGCCAAATAGTGCTCAAGCTCTATTTGGCCCTCAGAAGGCATTGAAATCTTCGGTTTAGGAGCGGTGGCGCTGAAAGCGTGTCAACAAATCCGTCGCTTTTGCCTGCGTGAGCGGCGCATCCGCGGCCAGAGCGTCTTTCACGTAGGCCGGAGTTCGCATACCAACGAGAACCGAACTCACCTGCGGAAACGCTTGGTAGAGGCGGAGCATCTTTTGCGACAAAGTTTGCGAAGGCGTCGCCGAAGCTTGGAACTCCGGAACGAGTGCGTTGATTTGCTCATCGAGCATTTTGGATTTCTGATCGGCGAGATTCTCGAGATCCCACGTCACGAGCTTTAAAAGCTCTTGCATGGTGGCTTGGTAATCGGACGCCCAAGCCTGACGATCAGCAGGCAGTCGCGAAAGCGCCTGACGAATCGAGGGGAAGATCTGTTGATAGAGAGCTTCGCGCCAGGCGAGCAAATCGTCGAGATCGCCGATTTTTTCGCGAAGGACGTGCGCCCATTGGAGGCCGGGAGGCGTCTTCGGAAACCCTGGCGCCGTTTTCTCGAGTTCGATAGCGCGTCCGAGAGTGACGTGGAGCCCGCCTTTCACTTCGACTTCATCGTGTTTGGGGAACGAGGTCAGACGAGTCAGACGACCGCGCGCCAATGAGTTGAAAGGGCGATTTGCGAGAATGCCAAGTTTCGCTTTTGCTGCGAGTTCAAAGGCCGTTTCTTGCTTGTTGTTTTTGATCAGGGCTCCGCCCGGCTCAAAAAGGTTGAACGGAAATTGAACGACCGCAAAGTGAGAGGGTTTGCCGACCTGGTTTGCGATATCGAGCAGCTTCGAAAGGCTTGTGAAGTCAGAGCGGCTCTCGGTTTCGGGGATCGTATTGGAAGAAACTCCGTAAAACTTGATTCGGCCTTTTGAACGTTCGGACTCGAGATGGCGGAAGGCTTTTTCGATCCGCGAGTAGTAGATGTCGCGCGAGCCTGCGGATTTCAGGAAGTATTCAGGATTGTGAAGAAGTAGCACGTCGATCGAATTCATGCGAAGCCGCTCAAGAGACTTCGTAATTTGCGCTTCAATGAATTCGGGCGAAATGTTGTGCCAACAATCGGGTTGGAATTCCACCATCTCGGGGTAGGCGGCTCCGCGCTGAACGCGGGCTTTGGCCTCTTTCATGTTCTCGCCCTGAACGTAACCGACCTTCGTGACGATCACGACTTCTTCGCGCTTCAGCTCGCCGCTTTCGAAAAGTTCGTGCGTGACGTGCCCAACCAGGCGCTCGGAGCTTCCATCCGTGTAGTTGGAACTCGTGTCGATCAAATTGCAGCCACTCAACAAAGCTTGTTTGAGGGCGTCGCGATGATCTGGTTCAAACTCGTGAACGCGATAGCCACCAAAACCCACGCGCGAAACGAGGAGCTCCGTCGAGCCGAGCGGGTTCGCGCGGGCCGAGATGCCTTTTGCTTTCAACTTCTCAAAATATTGACGAGTGCCTTGCGGAGTTGCTGCCATAGAACATCTATCTTACTCGTGCGTGGGCGCTCTGTCCCAGTCAATTCGACGGAACGCCAACTTACGTCGCTAAGCCGCAATCGCCCAGCTCCTCGTGGGCCGGGCTTTCGTCTTGGCATCTGGGCAGACCGGCGCCTTAAACGTTCAGGCGATTTGCCACCAGATCTTGAACAACACCTGGATCCGCGAGAGTCGAAGTATCGCCCAACGCATCAGGCGTGTTCTCCGCGATTTTGCGCAGAATACGCCGCATGATTGGACCGGAGCGTGTTTTGGGAAGGCCTGGCGCCCATTGCAAAAGATCAGGGGTCGCGATCGGGCTGATTTCGTTTCTCACCCAGACGATGAGTTCTTTGCGGAGTTCATCGCTTGAAGCGACACCGGCTTTAAGCGTTACATAAGCGTAGATGCCTTGGCCTTTGATGTCGTG
>SYLX01000200.1 GCA_005808505.1 Bdellovibrionales bacterium
ATGGACGCAAGTTTCGTAACGCGGGCATCTTGGTTCTTCACGTTTTTCAAAGCGCGAATATCGCGATTTAAAAGGTGGACCGCATTTGGATGAATCCCGCTGTAAGCCAAACGGCGCACATCTGAGAGCGTAGTAATTTCTTGGAAGCCCGTAGCTCCCCAGTCCTTCAATTTCTCGTTGATCTGCGACAATCCAACTTTCTTGATCAAGAGATCGCTAGCCGTGTTGTCGCTATGAATCAGCATCTGCTCGAGAAGATAACGAACTGAAAGCAGGCTGCCGGGTGCGTGCGAGTTCGTTGATCCAGCCCCATCGATATAATCATTAGCGCCAAGCTCAATCTGAGTTTGGAGCGTGAACTTACCTTCATCGATTTGTCGGAGGACTTCCAACGCGATGGGCACTTTAACACCAGAGGCGACATACCACGTTTCATCGCCGCGATATGAATACTCCTCACCTGTTTCTAGATCCTTTACATAGATCCCGAATCGATCTGTATTTTGTTTATCGATGTCTTCAAGACGCGCGCGAAGTTTTTTGCTCCAAGGCATTGGAGCTGCAACGACTCCGCGAGCAAGAAAGATTGTAAGCAGGAGGAGAGAGGAAGCTAAGACCTTCTTTGTACCCAACTTGAGAGTTTTATCCATCCCGCCGTCATCATGATCAAAAGGGTTGTGAGAAAGAGCGCGTAGTCATACGGAACGCTCTTCCAGTAGCCAAAAAGATATCGGTAGAAGACGAATATCACAAAGATGTGGAAAATAAAGGATTGGAGCGAATCTTGGCCGATGGTTGTAATCGGCCGAAGGATGGAGGCGAGAATCCTCCCGCCAGACAGGGAGAGAGCAATTAACGCAAGTGCCCCGCCCATACTAAAGAGCATGAAGTCGAGCTCAGGCGGATGCTTCCCTTCGTTTTTTGCGATCGAAACTAAAGTCTCTTGAATTCCGGGCTGCGCAATGATGAAGAAGCCGCCCAAAAGCAAAACCGCAAGTCCACCTATCGCTCCGGCCAGCGTAAACCGTTTTTTAGGAAGCCAATAGCTCTTACGAATCTGCTCGCCCAGCAACAGGCCAAAGAATATGAGCGGCGCTCGCGCTAGCTGCCCCCATGTGTAGTGGGACTCGTGCTCAACTAAAATCGCTTTGATCGTGTCGTGACCACCAAAATCAAATTGATAAAGAGAGTGCGCAAGCCAGGTAGTCGCGATGGGAAGCATCCACTTCACGGCGGTTGGCAGCGGCTTCCAAACCGAAAGGAAGAACGGCACCCATATTAATGCAATCGCGTAGAAGCCTAAAATTTCGACGTAAACAGGAAAGGCCTGGTAAAGCAGCGTCTTCACGATGTCGTCTGGACTATAGAGATGGTTCATCTCAACGATCGTGAGAACTTTGTACCAAAAGAAAACCTTCAAGCCGCGAATCAAAAGACGTTTTCGTTTTTCGGGCCAGCTCGGAGTTCCGACGTGAGGAAGAAACGCAACCGCCAGCGATGCACCAAAAACCAAAATGAAAAGTGAGGAAGAAAATTTAGTGATCAAGTGAATCGGTACAAGGCCCCACGCGGGGATTTGGTCAAAGCCTAAAAGGCCCTTGATACCGTGACTCAGAATCATGAGGGCCACGGCAAAACCGCGTGCGAGATCTAGTGCCTCCACGCGACGTTTCTTCGCATCCTCGCGCGGGATGCTGATGTTATTTGCGCTCTCGCCGACCGCGGTGACTTGATATCTCAAGGAGCACGTCCTTGAATAGCTCGCCGAGTAACCCGCCGCAGAACCCTCCGTTGACTCATTGATCACCCTCCTGGGATCAACCCTCCGAACCAACACCCAAAGGAGATTACCGCTATCGACGCGCGAAAAGTTTTTTATTCCGGTCGTAACTCCGAAACAAATCACGCCAAGAATATTTAAACTCGAATTGAAGAAGTCGTTAGGCGTTTGCGGCCTTCGTCAAACATCCCGTAAGTGACCATGCTGAACATCCGCCTAGGCAGTTCGCATTTGCTGAGCAACTTCTGCAGTTAGCATCAGTGACTGCATGAAGCTCCATCCCTTTGCGGAATCGGCTCGCAGGCAAACCATTCCAAACCTCAAGAAGAGTGCGCTCGCGTAAGTTCCCTAAAACTTTATCGGTCAAAAAGGTGCAGGGAAGAAGATCGAGATCCGGCGTCAGACCAACTCCACTTCGAGTTGCGGAACAACCTTCGACGACGGTACCGGGAAGAAAACCCATATCCGATTCAAGGCCCACGAGAGTCGGCGTAAAGCAGCAGTCGAATCCAACACGTGTTTTTGGGTGAAGAGTTCTCACCGCTCGCATGATCTTTTCGTGGACGGACGGATGATCAAGACCCGCTAAAGGGCGGTCAAAGATTTGCGCGCGCCCCGCTGGTTTGTGCGCGAGAAAAACAACTCCATACAAGGGCTCAATGCTCGCGCAAAAATCGACGATAGCATCGAGCTCATCGATGTTTCCGCTACTGACCGTAATCTGGAAAACGAGTGGAACTTCCGCTGCGAGAAAGCGATCAGCCACTTTCCGAAACATCGGAAAGCCTTGCTTGCGTCGCAACGAAAATTTTTCGTCAACACCTTCAAGGCTCATTGCGACAGCGCCACAGTTCTTCTTCATCGATCGCAATTGCTTTTCGCTCATCCCGACTCCGGTCGTCGTGATGTTCGGCACCATTCCGTTTTCGCGGATCAACTCAAGAAGCTCATCAAGACGCGGATGCAGAACTGGTTCGCCGCCTCCGAGTGCAACCTGGCAAACTCCCGCTTCTCGCATCTGCTCAACGGCGAGAATCGCATCATCCCAGCTCACGTCTTTCCCTTTCGGTATCGACGAAGCATAGCACTGAGGACATCCCATCCCGCATCGTTCGGTGATTTGCCAATCGACTAAGATGGGCGAAGAAAGAAGACCCGTGAGTGAGCGAGTTTGGGGTGCGAAATTTTCAACAACGCGAAACACGCGGTCCGTGCTCGGTAGTGTGGCTGTGAGCTCCTGAACCAAACGGCGCTCATCATCTGTTTGGGGTTTCTCACCTTGGGCGAACGTGCGCTTCACGCAATCAAACGCTTCATGATCGAGTTGCACGAAAGTGGCATCGTCCGGATGAAAAACAGTTCCACCGTGGGATTCACGACGGCAAATGATCTCGCCGCGTGCACGGCGATCTTCAGTCTTCATCGGCGCTCTCCTCGGTTACATTTTCCTTGTTCCCACGCACACGACGAACGATGGAGCGAGCCGCCCTCTCCGCTACAAAAAATGCCGCGACAATGCTGATCA
>SYLX01000201.1 GCA_005808505.1 Bdellovibrionales bacterium
CCACTTCTTAATGACGGCATCGTTTGAGAGTTCAGGAGCGCATCGCATGATATTGTACACAAAGAACGTACCGAACTTGTTGAACTGATCTTTCTGGGAAGTAATCGTGTTCACGACCTGACGCACGTTGAGGCGCGAGTAGAGAAGGTTGAATCGCAGACCTGCCCGACGAGCGAAAGCGCGAGAGACATCCGATGGATCTAACTTCTCGCCGATCAGTTCCACGTCGGATCTGTAGGGATACTGAGGGTAGTCTGCTGTCTTTTCAGGATAGCCGTGAACTTTGTAAGCCGCATCCGAGAACAAAGGCGAGTAACGCGGATGTTTGGGAGCAATTTCAAATTTAAACTTCATGAAGGCGTCGTGCTCGATCTGCTGCATCTTGATTCGCTCTCGCGTGACGACATCTGTATTAGCAGGGATCGATTTTGCCGTTGGATACTTCACACCCAACATGAGCTCGTCGTTATCGGAACCAAAGAAGCGCGGCCAGTCCGGATACATCGAGAAGATCGGGCGAATTTTTTCGTTCTTCCCTGCTCCGCCATGGCAAAGCACGCAGTTCTGATTGCTCAAGTTGTATTGGTTTTGATGGATGGGGAAATCAATCTTACGGAAGTCGAATGACTTCGCAGCTTCATCGTACGTCATCAGATCGAGGGACTCGCCGCCCTCTTGGTTTCTATCGCCGTTATAAGAAATCACGAGACCTGAGTTCGCGTTGAAGACGTAGATGCGAGGTTTTTCGGCCTCCGCATGGATCCCCATGCCCGGAACATCGTGTTCGAATTTATGTCCACGGGGTCCGTCATGCTCAAGACCGTGTTTCACGATGAAGTTCGAAAGAAACGCGGGCGTGAAGATTTTCGGCACCTCATCGAGATCCACGACACTTTGCTTTTTCAACGTATCGACAAACGACTTTTGCTGCTCAACGTGCGTGAGGGGCTTTGCGGGCGCTTGATCTTTCTTTTGCGCGAACGCAGGCACAACCATAACGGTGGTGACGACAAGGGTCGTAGGTATTAACAAGCGCATACGGAGGTCTCCGGATTTAGTTGAGGCATCTTGGCGAGCGAGCGCGAGCAGGAGATGCAAGAAAATGACCGACGCTAAATCCCCTATATTTGGCCCAAAGTCTAGCTGCTCATCCAAGTGCCGTTGCACGCAAGGGTGCTGTTCAAAACTTCGACAGCCTTCATTTGCCATTGGGCGAAGCTCGCGGGTTAATGATGAAAGGCTACCGCGTAGCCCACATCGCTTTTTTCTGATGAGGAGTTCTCATGCCGTTCAATCGCTTCGCGCTTGCGACCCTGACTTCACTTGTTGCCTATCTCATGGCTGGGTGCCAATCGACTCCTGATCACGTTGCCATCGAAGATGCAGATTCAAATCTTGGATACGTAAAATCCGCTCCGAATCGCAGCGTGGCCGCAAAGTCCGATGAACGAGAGGGCTACGTGCACGGCGGATCTCATAACTTTCATCCGGGCACATCGCACGGCCCAATCGCGATTGACACGAATGACAAAACGAAATTCCAAACGGATCTTTCGACATTCAAAGACCCGAAAGCTGCTTCCGAGAACTACGAATACCAGACCAATCGAGAGGATATTCTCGCGCGGCACACCTTCGTTCTCGCCGGCGCGGATCGTAGCCTTGGGCACCACGTCGCCTTCTTTGAATCGCGCCACCAGCATCACGCCATCGTGAAGCTTGAGTTCGATTTCGTTGGCGCCGACGTTAAAAAAGGTGTCATCAAACCAGCCGATCTCAAAGCCGGTCAAACACTTTTCGAGACGAAGATTTTAAAAGAAGGCCAGCAAGGAGTCGCGACTCTCCCGAAGGGTCAGGCTTACACGGTTCAAGTGTCGCCACTGAATCCTGAATTTGAACTCGTGACGATCCCTACAGGGATTACGCGCACGTTCTTGGGATCACTCGCGACGATAGACGAAAAAGGAAAAGTCACTCGCTTCAACGCCAAAGGTTCTGATGTCGTCGTCAAAGTGAAAAACGTCTTTCATTTTAGTCGCATGTACCTAAAAGAGTTCCCGCGCGATCTCCAGTACATGACGTTCTCTGCGAACGCTCCAGAAAACAAAGCTCGCTACGTTCTCGCTCACGTGATTCAAGGGACACTTCCCAAAGCCGCGAAAGACGACGCTTTAAACGTTGAGCAGATGGTCGAAGCCGATCTCGTAGAGCCTACGAGCGCGGTCATTAAAGACGGATCGGTATTGAAGCTAGAGAATCGCGCTGTCGATGCACTTTTGAAAACCGACGAAACCGTTGAAGCCAAGATCCTTCGCGACGGCACGGCTGAAGGCGGCGACGTGGCGGCAGCCCCCGTGGTGAAGCTTAAAATCAAAAAAGTTCTCTTTAGCCGAGTCATGGGTATCGACCCCAGCCAGGATGCCATTCGCAAAAAACTTCGCGGCGAGTGATTTGAATTTAGCCGATCGATTTTGGCCAGTGGACGGTCACGCCCGATCCATCCGCAACGAAGACCGACACTGGCTCAGCTTTAAACGTGCTCGAAAATTCGGAACCGTAGAGCTTTGGAATATCCGCGCTTAACTTATGCGAACGAACTGGATAGAGATTCCAAACCGGATGCCGCACTTCGTATTCCGTAGTCTTCGACTCCGTCACCTTGGTGTATCCCCAATAATGCTCAGTGATCCATCGCTCAAACGAAGATTCATTTGCGATAAGCGGTCGGTTCTCCGTTGTAACTTCGAGAGAATCTGTTCCCCACGTGTATCGGTAGCTCTCACCTTCACGGATCGAACTCGACATCGGCATGGCGACGTAATTCTCCGCATAGAACTTACGCGCAACCCAGGCTAAGAGCGGTTTCGGAACAATCTCTTTGATGAAGACAACGCCGCGCTTGATCTCGCTCCCCTCTTTTCGCGTCACGTAGAAGCGTAAATTCACCTCTTCAAAATCGCGATGGAACAGAGCGGGGCACCAGCCACCAATGGTCGTCTTCAAAAAGAGAAACGCCACGACACTTACGAAAGTTTCACCGTTATAGAAATCAAGCTCGGTACCACAAGGAAGATGTGGCTTCAGAATCTGGGGATCGATGCGGTAATTGAAAAGGACGAGATGTTTCCATTTCGCGCCCAAAAAAACAGGCCGGCTCATAGGCCGACCTTATTTCTTAGAACGTCGCTTGTACACTAGCTTGTTCGTGTGGAAGTTCGTTCAACGCTGGATCTTGCTTCAAAATCGGATCAGCACTCAAGGCGTCGAGAGCATCAAGCGCGGCGTCTTGGCTTTTTCAGCTGGTCGGCAGGCGCCAACGCGACACTCAACTTTTGACCTTCGAACTCGCGGTCCTGTAGACCAGCAAGGCACGAAGCTGTCTCATTTTCAGTTGCCATTTCGATGAATCCAAATCCACGGCTCTTGCCTGAAAAAGGGGACTCCGCAAGCTTCACTTGCGCCACTTTCCCGTACTCGGCGCCAATGCCTTGGAGCATTTCGGAAGTGACGGTCGTCGCGAGATTGTTAACGCGTAGAATCTTACTCATGGATCTTCTCCTAAGTTTTGAAGAATTTGAGAAGGTGAAATCGGAGGCGTGGAATCAACTGACCAAGTCATTCTTGGACTTGCTGAGATGCTCGAGCCGGATGTCTTATCTTACCACCGTATGCCCTAGCAGCAGTGATTTATTTTCCGCGAGAACGACCACCGCTGACTTGAGATCAAACTGCTACGATCTGGCTCACATACCGATAATAATCCTACTATATAAACATTTATTGTTTGAAGGCGACGTCACTTTACGAACTACGCGTGGAATTTAGTCATCTCTGTCCGAATTCGTAGTGGTGGAATCAAAGATGTATGCTAGCTTGCGCCCAGTAAGTTTAATGCTTGTTTCTGAGTTAAGGGC
>SYLX01000017.1 GCA_005808505.1 Bdellovibrionales bacterium
ACACTCAATCGCCACGTCGCGCCCGCGAGCCTTCCACGGCCCGTTGGCCTGAGGCAAACGTATCGAAAAGCTTAGCATCGAGAGGTGTCTGGATTCTGAATCAAGGTGCGAGGAAAAGGATAAGAATCTATCAAATGCTTAAGGGAAGAAGCCCCTCGTGAAAAAAGTGAGACGAGATATCGCAATGTCTCGTCCTGAACTATTGGAGTCGCTTAATCGACGAAAAGAAGTCCAAGATCTTCGTGCATCGATTCCATGCGCCTAACTGCGCGATCGATGAATTCACCGGAAATTCTCTTCCTTAGATCGTCATCGCCCTGAACGTCGAGCTGATCGATTTTGAAGGTTTGCTCGCAGCGGCCCGTCTCGATCTTCACGAGGTACTTTTGGTTCCAAGCGAAGATCGAGATTTTGCACGCGGGGTGAGAAATTTCTCCCACTACACGCATCAAGAAATCCTCTTCAGGACGTAAGGCAGAATTCCGCCCGCGTCGTAGTACCGAAGCTCGTTCGGAGTATCGACACGGACGAGAACTTCGATCTCGCGAGTTCCACCGGCAGATGACTCGATCTTCACTTTCAAGCGGGACTTCGGCTTCAAGCTTTGCAGGTTTTCAATTGAGATCGTCTCATCACCTTTTAGATTGAGGGAGTCACGTGTTACACCGTCCGTGAATTCCAGCGGAAGAACGCCCATGCCGACGAGGTTTGAGCGGTGGATCCGCTCGAAGCTTTCGGCAACGACGGCGCGAACCCCAAGCAGACGAGTTCCCTTTGCCGCCCAATCGCGTGATGAACCGGAGCCGTATTCGCGGCCCGCAAAAATCACGAGGGGCGTGTTGTCAGCCTTGTATTTCATTGCGGCGTCATAGATCGACATTTCTTCGCCGGTTTTGAAGTAACGAGTGAAACCACCTTCGCGAGAGACGAGCAGATTGCGAAGGCGAACGTTAGCAAACGTCCCACGCATCATGACCTCGTGGTTACCGCGACGAGCTCCGTAGGAGTTGAAGTCTTCCTTCTTCACTCCGAGCGAAACTAAATACTTGCCCGCGGGCGTTGAAAGACCGATCGAACCGGCAGGGGAGATGTGATCCGTCGTGATGAAGTCACCGAAGAGGCCAAGAAGTTTTGCCGATTTGATGTCGCGACGCTCGCCCGTCATGTTGACGAACTCGTCATCTAAAAACGGGGGGCGCTTGATGTAAGTTGAGTTGTCGCTCCACTCGTAGCTTGAACCACCCGTAACCGGAAGTTTGCGCCACTCGTCGGGACCCGTGAAGACACCCGCGTAGCTAGAAGCGAACGCTTGTTGCGTTACGTGTTGGGTCGCGAGTTTTGCGAGCTCATCCGCGTTCGGCCAAATGTCTTTAAGGTAAACGGGTTTGCCATCTTTTCCATTGGCGATCGGCTCTTTGGTGAGATCGATATCGATGCGGCCTGCTAGAGCGAAAGCCACGACTAGCGGAGGCGAGCAAAGATAGTTGGCGCGCACAAGGGGATGGATGCGCGCTTCGAAGTTACGATTGCCTGAGAGAGCGGCCGCTACCGTGAGGCCACGTGCTTCTACTTCGTTTGAAATTGGTTCGGGGAGTGGCCCTGAGTTTCCGATGCAAGTCGCGCAGCCGTAGCCCGTTAAGTTGAACCCGATCTGGTCCATGTACGGCATCAATCCCGCACTCGTGATGTAATCGGTAACGGCTTTGGATCCAGGCGAAAAGCTCGTCTTTACGTAAGCTGGTGGCTTAAGGCCTTTTTGGGCGGCGTTGCGCGCAAGCAAAGCGGCACCTAGCATCAAGTACGGATTGGACGTGTTCGTGCAGCTAGTAATGGCTGCGATGACGATCGCACCGTCTCTGAGTTGGTGATTGGCCTCGGCGGGTTTGGCAGGACCGCGGGCTGCTTCTTGTTCCGCAAGGAATTTTCTGAAGCTTGCACCCGATTGCGAGAGCGAGGAGCGATCGTGCGGTTTAGCAGGTCCTGCGAGACTCGGCTCAACCGTTGAAAGATCGAGCGAAACGGAATCAGAAAACTCGGGTCGCGCCTGCGTGCCGTCGTACCACATCTCTTGGGCTTTGTAGTACTGCTCAGCGACTTGCGCTCGATCCTCGCGTCCAGTGAGTTTGAGGTAGTCGATCGTTTTTTTATCGACCGGCCAGAATCCGACCGTTGCACCATACTCCGGCGCCATGTTTGAAATGGTCGCACGGTCCGCGATCGAAAGTGCCGATACCCCAGGACCGGTGAATTCCACAAACTTTCCGACCACGCCTTTTTTGCGAAGGATCTGGGTAATGGTGAGAACAAGGTCCGTAGCGGTCACGCCTGCGGCAAGCGTTCCGCTCAATTCGAAACCGACGACGTCAGGAATCAACATCGAGCAAGGTTGACCAAGCATTGCTGCTTCAGCCTCGATCCCACCCACACCCCAGCCGAGAACGCTCAACCCGTTAACCATCGGCGTGTGCGAGTCCGTGCCCACGAGTGTGTCGGGAAAAACAAACTCTTCACCTGCTCCGTTCTTTCTACGCATCGCCACGTGTGCAAGGTACTCGAGATTGACTTGGTGACAAATCCCGGTTGCGGGCGGAACAACTTGAAAGTTGTTGAAGGCCTTCTGGCCCCACTTCAAAAATTCGTAGCGTTCGCCATTTCGTTCAAATTCGTAGCGCGCGTTGATCTTAAACGCGTCGGGTGTACCGAATGCGTCGACTTGAAACGAATGATCGATGACGAGATCAACTGGTTGGAGAGGATTGACTCGATCTGCCTTGGCGCCTTTGCGCTCAAGCGCTGCGCGCATGGCGGCCAAGTCGGCCACGACCGGCACGCCCGTGAAGTCTTGCAGGAGCACGCGTGCCGGGGTGAACTGAATTTCGTGAGTCGAAGTCGATTTCGGATTCCAATTCAGGAGGGCTTCGATGTCTTCTTTCTTTACGATGTCGCCGTCTTCATGTCGGAGCAGGTTTTCGAGCAGCACGCGTAAACTAAGCGGGAGGCGCTGAACATTTTTTCCCGTCGCGCGAGCTAGCGCAGGGAGCGAGTGATAACAAAGCTTGCCGCTCGGAAGATCAAGGTTCGTGCGAGTTTTAAAAGTATTTCCGGTCATGGTGTCGCCTCACTTATCTGAAATACGGATGAGCATCCGTTCACCCCTCATTTTTGGCATCTTTTAAAGCTCATGGTCAAAGGCTGTTTATCAGCTCACGTTGTCCAACGACCCAAATCTGATCACCCGCTTCGAGAGTCGTCTCGGGCCTGGGAGTTAGGATGCGGCGACCCTGCTTTTCGATGCCTACAACGAGGCTGCCATACGTTTCGCGTAAGCGAGATTCTTTTAGGGTCCGGCCGCAGAAGCCTGAGTCGCTGCCAATTTTCAAAATGCGCATTTCGTACTCAGAGAGTGCGTTTGAAGGCATGCGCCCGGAAGCATCGGAAGCAAACTTGTGCACGGGAAGCTCAATCTCGTCCCGACCACGGTCGATATCTTCATCTAAGCCGAGAACGAGAAGCTCATCGTGCGGAAAAAGAATTTCCGAGGCTTCGGGTGTGGGAATCACTTTTTCTCCTCGGCCGATCGCGATCACGATGAGGTTGAAGCGGTAGCGCAACCCTGCCGCCGCTAGGCTTAATCCCGTGATCGGAGCGTTTGCGTGAACCGTGAGCCGAACTAGATGGGCGTCCCAAGGCGCAAGGCCTTTAAGTGTTTTCGATGCTTCGCTCTCTTCTATTTCCGCGCGCAGTCCGGATAAGTAGCGGTGCTCAAGCCACTCGTAAGAACTTTTCATCTTTTTAAAGAGGATGGCGAGCAGGAGCGTCGAGAGCGAAATCGTCACGAAGGCGCTCGTAGCGGGTGGAAGATACTGCGTGCTCAAGACCCCGATCCACAAGATGGTAAAGAGCAGAAAGAAAAACGCTCGCGCAGCTGCGTGACTAGCTGGCTCACTTGGTTTTTGTTCGGTAACTTTCGAAAGTGACTTAAAACCTGATGCCGTTAGCATCGCGTAGATAAACGGGGCGGATAAAACGATCGCGATCAAAAAGCCCGCCGCGTTGGCGAGCCAAGTGTCACCAACCACCATTTCGATGGGTGATAATGCAAATCGACGAAACGCTCCCGTGATCAATCCGACGAGAAGAGCGTTTAGGAGGAGGCGGGTGATTCCCGGCATCAGCCAGCGAGGGAAGATGCGACCATCTTTAAGGGTTCTCACTTTCTCTGCATAATGATCCCAACTTCTCAACCACCTCGGATTTATTGCGCCTTCAAGAATTCGTGCCCATGATTCAGACTGTTTTACGAAAAACGGCGTCGTAAAGGATGTGATGAGAGCAACGATCACGACGCCCGAACCGACGCTGATGGAGAGCTGTCCGCGCGCAAGTCCGAGGCCCGCAATGATGAAAGAGAATTCTCCGATTTGACCCATTGAGAGTCCCATGCGTACGGCGGAGGGAAATCGGATGCCAGCTATCAAGGAGCTGAAGGTAACGGCAAAGAACTTTCCGCCGATGATGAGAAACGAAGCAAAGAGAATAAGGCCCGCATGCTCTGTGAAGATTCGGAAGTCCGCGAGCATGCCGATGGACACAAAGAACACCGCCGCAAACACATCGCGAAGCGGATGTACCAGACGCTGAATCCGCGCGGCTTCTTGGCTTTCGGCGATGATCGAGCCCATGATGAAAGCACCAAGCGCAAGCGAGTAGTCAAAGCGCGAAGCAACGACGGCTAGGAGCAGGCAAAGACCCAGGGCCGTGACGATCATGAGTTCATCGTTTTGCATCTTCGCAACCGGCTTTAAAATGCGCGGGACGATCATCCCGCCAATCAAGTACCAGCCGCCAATGACGATCACGAGTTCGCCGAGTAAGTAGAAAACCTGGGAGCCCGCGAAGGTTCTAGCTTCTAGGGATGAACTCAACGCCACGATCGCAAGGACCGCGATGAGATCTTCAACAATCAAAATCCCGAAAACACGCTCACTGAACCTTTTGTTCTTCAAACCGGCGTCTTCGAGCGCCTTCACGATGATGGTCGTGGATGAGATCGCGATCATCGCGGCCGTCATCCATCGCGCAATTCCATGGAAACCAAATATCCCGCTCGCAAGAAAGCCGATGCCCAGCATGAGACTCACTTCTAAAAAGCCGACGACCAATGTTGAGGCTCCGAGTTTCTGAAGTCGGCGGAAGCTAAATTCCAAACCTAAGTGAAACATAAGAAAGACAACGCCGAGTTCGGCCCAAACGCGCAAGTTAGGGAGATCCGTGACGGCTGAAGAAAGAAGAGAGTTGGGGCCTAGAAAGGCTCCGGCAAGGAGGTAGCCAACAACGACCGGAAGTCTGAGTCGCCGGAAGAGACTGCCAACGATCGCCGCAACGATGAGAATTACGGCGAGATCTTGGATGAGCGGCGCCAAGTGCATCTGTAAAGGCTATCAGAGCGTCGAAACGTTGATCTAGCGAGCGCTTCTTTTGTGTCACAAACGAGGCAATGAATCGACAGATCGGAAACATTCGCTAGAGGTCTTAAACGATCCGTTCGATCAAAAAGAAAACCCCGGCCGTCATCGACGACCGGGGTTGAATCGATGAAAACAAATCGAATTTACTTCTTGAAGTTTTGCGCAACGAAATCCCAATTCACAAGATTCCAGAACGCGCCAACAAAGTCGGGGCGACGGTTGCGGTAATCGATGTAATAAGCGTGCTCCCAAACATCGCAGGTAAGAAGAGCCGTGTTGCCTTCAACCATCGGCGTCCCTGCGTTGGGTGTGCTGATGACTTCGAGCTTGCCGGATTTGTTTTTCACAAGCCAGCCCCAGCCTGATGCGAAGTGCTTTACCGAGGTCTCCGTGAATTTCTCTTTGAATTGAGCGAAACTTCCGAAGTCGCGTTTGATGGCTTCGGCCAATTCACCCGTCGGCTCACCGCCGCCTTTAGGCTTCAAGCAATTCCAGAAGAACGTGTGGTTCCAGATTTGGGCCGCGTTGTTGAAAACAGGACCCGAGCTTTTTTTGATGATGGATTCGAGGTCCATCTTTTCGTACTCGGTTCCGGGAATCAGCTTATTCAAATTGTCGACGTAGGCTTTGTGATGTTTGCCGTGGTGGAACTCCAGAGTCTCCGGAGACATGTGCGGCATCAGAGCGTCTTTCGAGTAGGGCAGTGCGGGTAGTTCGAAGGCCATGGGGCGAGCTCCTTTCAAATGGCTTTCATCATCGAGAGGAGAAAGGCCCAATGGCAAGGGATGACACACGCTTCTAAATCAGATTCGGGTCGATGGACGCAACCACAAGGCTGCCGCCCTGATCTCAAGTTTAAATGAGTCTAGAGCGACGTTCAAAGTAGGGTTCCGCGAAGGAAGATCTTTGCAAATTCGAAGTAAATCACAAGACCCGTCACGTCTACGAGAGTCGCGACCATTGGCGCCGAGGCACTTGCCGGGTCAAGCTTGAGACGACGGAGGAGAAACGGAAGCATCGATCCAACAAGGGATCCGAATAAAACGACGCCGACGAGACTTGCTGCCACGGCAACACTCACTAGGAAATAGTGCTCAGTGTAAACCTGCTCACGATTTGGCCAGAGCAGAATCCGAATCATGCCGATCGTTGCGAGCATGAGACCCAGACAAAGACCGGTTCCCGTTTCGCGCAGGAAAACGCGCCACCAATCTCGCAGTCTGATTTCTTGAAGAGCGATCGCGCGAATGATCAGCGTCGATGCCTGGGAACCGGAATTTCCTCCTGATGAAATAATCAGCGGAATAAAGAGCGCAAGAACAACGGCTCTCTGGATTTCGTCTTCAAATTGGTGCATGGCGCTTGCGGTAAACATCTCGCCGATGAAGAGAATCATCAGCCAACCGCCGCGCTTTTTGATCATCTGGAGAAAAGAAACTTCCGAATACGGAGCGTCTAGAGCCTCGGTACCACCGAGCTTCTGGATATCTTCGGTCGCTTCTTCTTGGCTGACATCCAAGATGTCATCGAGCGTAACCACACCTTGCATTCGGCCTTCGGCGTCAACAACTGGAAGCGCGACGTAACGATGCTGAGTAAAGAGGCGACTCACTGATTCTTGATCCATCTCATCGGGGATGGTGATCAGCTCGGTCTCCATGACGTCCGAAGTTTTCCGTTCCGCCGGGCTCACGAAAAGTTGGCGCAGCGAAATGACGCCCAAGAGCTTCTGGTGGCTATCCAAAACGTAAACGTAATGAATTGGGTCGACCACTCGCGCTTGCTGACGAACATAGCGAATCGCTTCCGCTACCAGCATATCGGGCCGAACGCGAGCGAAGCGTGGACTCATGAGTCCACCGGCTTCGTCTTCGCGGTAAGAAAGGAGCGCGATGATCTCTCGGCGAGCCGTTTCATCAACGAGGCTTAAAATTTCGGCACGAAGATTTTCCGGTAATTCTTGAACTAAGTCGCACGCATCATCTGGTGCTAGAAAGCGAATCCAGATGCGACGTTCCGCGCGCGAGAACTCCTCCATGAGCGCGCCTTGTTCGCGCGCGGGCATCGACAGGAAGAGATCTTCTTTATCGTCGTGATCAAGTTCGCGGAAGCGGCGCAACCGATCTTCTTGAGAAAGGTGCGGCCATTCATTCAGGATGCTGGAGAGAGGCGTCTCTGTCTGCTCTTGGACTTCCGACATTGCAGGCGGCTCCCTCATGACAGGTTTCGCAAAAACTTTCCCAAAGTTAAAGCGAAACGGATTCCAGCGGTTTATCGGCTCAAACAATAGGCATCAGCGGAAAAAATGAGCTGATCAGACCCCTTGAGGACCGAAAGTTAAACTTCGTCTGGATAGTCTTTATCAGTGATAGGAGTTGGGCTCAACGAGGAAGAATTGCGGAATCTCCGCGTTGAATCTTTCGCCGCTATTGAGACAAACCATTTCGTAGGTTCCACGCATGGTACCCGTTGGCGTGGGGAGCGGGCAGAAGCTCTCGTATTCAAAAACTTCGCCAGGGCTGAGTTCTGGCTGCTGACCGATGACGCCAGGTCCTTTTACTTCCTCGATGCGACCGCGGCCATCGGTGATGACCCAATGCCGGCTCATCAATTGGACAGATGTGTGACTCGAGTTTTGGATGCGGATTTTGTAGCTGAAAAAGTAGTTCGACCCTTTTTTGTCGCTGTGTTCAGGAACGAAAAAGCTTTCGACTTCGACCTGAATACCGTTCGTAACCGCTCGCTCGAACATCACGTGGGAAACCGCCTTCGCATCGTTCAAATCTCGCGACCGAACCCAGGCAAAGTTGCGCCGAAAAAAAGGGCGACGCCCTTACTCCGCACAGTCAATGCCCGCCTTCGTCAAACGAGATTAAAATCTATTAATTTCTTCTTTAAAAAGGATTCGCGATTTTCAAGATCGAAGTCAAGGTCCGGGCCGTTTCGATTTGGGACAGTAAGGATCTTCTCCTCAATTCTCCTAAGTGAAATTCCGATTAGGTAGGAGCAAGAAAGAAAGCGAACGGCCCATGAATGTGCTTTTTAAACCACTCAGAGTCCTCGCGCTGACGTTAGCCTTCTCGGGGAGCGTGTTATTGACCGCCTGTTCGGATGACGACAGTGGTCCAACCGATGACGATGGTGAACTGCGCGCGAAAGTCGAAAGCGCGTGCGAGCGTTCTGAGCGGCGGGCTTGTGCCGAAGGTGTTATCGGCGATTTCGATCTTTCGGAAATCGAACGAGCCGCCGCCCTTTCTTGCGGAGACCACGACTCACTCTCGCTTTCACTCTCCGTAGGTGTCCACGAAGCTAAACGCGCCATCCGCGCGCGCTGTGAATAAGGTTTCGGGACGAAGTCACTTCTAAAGATTGCCCGCAGCAAAGCGAATGGAAAGTCCAAGCGTCGCTTCTAGGCTGATGCCTGGTCCGAAGCGATGGCGAAAGTCAGCTCTTAGCAAGACGGGGCCTACGATATGTTGCGAGACTCCGCCTCCGTAGTGCCAACCACCAGAAAACTTTGAAGAAGCTGGGCGCGGAAAGTCCGTGGCGTACTGGTCAGCGTGAACGCCGAGGAGCACGTGCCCTGTGATCACATCGAATTCGAACGGGAGGCGGTAGTCGAATGAAGCTGAGCGATACGAGATGCCGTTACCGTTTCCCAGATAGACCCCAGCTTCAAACACTCCGCTCAGGGTGGGCATTCCCGCTTTCAACGCCCATCCAGGCACGGGCTCCGTAACGCCGATCCGTTGCGAAAGGAGAGTGCCGAAGTGAACTCCGAATTCGTACGAAGTTCGCGAATCGGGTGGGCCGTTTTCGTTCTCCGATTGCGCGAAGCTCTCTTGGCTTACCAAAAGAAAACAGATCACCGTCACGGTTCGCAGCGCTCGCAAAAGAGGATGATAAAGTTTAGCAACGACCGACCACGTTCGCGAATCCATACTCAAAGGTTAGGGATTTCCGCGCGAATTGGAAAGGTCTGCGTAACCAAAGGTTGTTTTCATCAGCAACCTCGACCGACGTCCGGGTCTTTCGATTTGTTTGAATCTAGTCAATCGAGTTTGGGATCCAGCAAAGCAGCCGTAGCGGGACGCTTGATGACAATCGCGGTTAGAGCAACTCCGGCAAGTGAGAGGAACGCCGCGATCAAGAAGTGCAATTGGTAGCCAAGCTTGTCGGCAGAAACGCCGCTGAAAGCACTTGCAAGGCCGCCGGCGATCACCACGAGGCAAGCCTGAAACGTGTAATCGGAAGCCGCACGTTCTTTCGAGCACGCATCCATCATCATCGTGAACAGAACGGCCGTCGCCATCCCGCTTGCGAAGTGATCAAACGAGGTTGCGATCGCAACTTTGTAGGTCGCATGCTCGCTCCACACGGGCCAGAGATAAGTCGTCACCGCAAAACTCTCGACGATACCAAAGAGAATCAAAAGCTTTCGGCGTGAAAAGCGCGAAGCTAACAAACCTCCGGTGAGCGCGCCGGCAAGACCCGCGACAAATCCGAATCCTCCGAGGATCCAAGCGATGTCACTCATGGAATAGCCTCGATCGACGAGCCAAGGTCGAAGCATGGCCGTCGCACTCGCGTGTCCCGTTTTATACACGAGGAGGACGATCGCCCAACCAGCAGCGCCGGGTTTGCGAATCAAATGCATGACTTCGTTGAGGGCCTCGCGAGCCGATTGTGCTTTGTCTCGCAGCGGTCGCGCAGGTTCGCGGAAAAACCAAACGGGGAGTGTGCACGCGAAAGCAATGAGCGCCATGGTCAACATGACTCCGCCCCAATTGATGTAGTCGTAAACGAAGAGGAGAGCACCACCGCCGATGATCATTCCGAGCCGGTAGCCAGCGACTTGGATTCCGTTCGCCCAACCTCTTTCGTTTGCGGTGAGCGAGTCGACGGCCAATCCATCGGTCGCCACATCTTGGGCCGCTGCAAGAAGGTTCGTTAAGAGAAAAGCTGCCAAAATTAACTCTAAGTTCTCTTGAGGCGTAAGGAGCGAGAGCAGCGCAAAGAGAAGGACTGACGCGGCTTGGAGTGGAAGAAGCCATGAGCGACGCAAGCCCACGCCTTCGAGATGCCAGCGATCTACACTTGGAGCCCAAAGAAACTTCAGCGCCCAGGGGAGCGTGAGTAGATTTGCAAAACCGATGGCCGGAAGACTGAGCCCGGAGTTGCGCAACAGGACGGGAAGCGCCTGCGTAAAGAATCCAAAAGGTAGACCTTGTGCGAGGTAGAGAGCAGTGAGCAGAACGAGCTTTCGCATCTTTGTCACGGTGAGCCCTTAGAGAAAACCACTGGCCAAAATCGGTGGAGTCGTGTCATAAACACATCAATTAAGTTTAATTAGACACGCTCTCTCGCGACCCGAGCCGAACCTGAACGGCAAGCTGTAGTTGTGGCACTTCCATCCCACGGAGCGCTAGAGACGTCCTGGTGTTATTTCCCCATACAAACAGGGTCGGCCACAAGATGAATTCTGATCAGAAGGCGAATTCTACGGACTCGTCGAGTCGAGGTGCTCAAGGCGAAATCGAACCTCGAACGCATGCTCTTGAAACTGAAATCAACAGTTTCTGCAAATCCTTCCGCCTGACTCCGCGGGAATCCGAGGTTGTTGGTGTGCTGGCCGAAGGTGTAGTTCGCATTAAGGACATCGCCGATCGTCTGTCGTTGAGCCCGAACACTGTTAACAACCACGTCAACAGCATCTTCTTAAAAACCAAGACACGCTCGAAGTCGCAACTTTTAGCTATGTTGCTCAATCGCATCTCGGAAGATCTGCTTTGGGCGCGGTGGATGAGCCAAACGCCTAAGCTTCTCTGTCTGATGGAAAACGTAAATGATGCAACGGTGTGGAAGAGTGAGCTCGAAAAACAGCGTCTGAAAGTTTGCGTTGCCGATCTCCGAGGAGATTGGAAGTCAGAGGTCGAATGGTTTCAGCCGCACTTCGTGTTGGTTGATCTCGATGGCGGTCAAGCCTGCAAAGATGTGCTCGGCAAAGTGAAAGCCGTCTCGAATGCACAAGTGCTGTTGCTGAAATCAAGCTTCCACGCCGAAGATCGCTCCTGCGCGATGGAAGACGGCGCCGTCGATCTCGTCGTGAAGCCGCTCGATCCTCAGCAACTCTCGCTCCTCGTTTTCTGTCATCACATTGAGCGTGATGATGAACGACTCAAATTCATCGAATCCCAAGTTCCGGAGAAAAAATCCGTTCAATCCGCACAGGTTCGAATTCCTCTGGCGAAAGAAGCCTGGGGTCGCGGTGGCGTCTTCGTATCGCAACCCGTTTTGCGTCAGGCTTTTACTTCGTCAATCGCGCCTGGCGATTGGGTGGAGTTTCAAACGCAGCGACCCCACACGCAAGCTTCTCATCCCGTTATCGTGCGTGGACATGTTGCTTGGGTTCGCCAAGAGCCCGCCGGCGGTCGCGCGCCTGGGGCGGGGATCCGAATCATGTCGATGAGTGATGGCCAAGCCTCTGCCGATGGCAGCAGCGCAAGCGTGCAGGTCCCCGGATGGCGAGAGCTCGCGGCTCCCTACATTCCGGCTGGTCCGTCAGTTCAGTGATCATTCAAGTTTGCGCGCTCGGTAGACGACTCGTCTAAATACGAGCGCAGCTTTCCCGCGTGATTCGTAAAAATCCAATCGAGACCGCGGTGAATCTCGCGATATAAAACGGATCGAGAAGACGCAAAACCAGTCCCTACACGTTGACCGGCCTGATGATGCCGTTCAATCACGTCATCGGCCAAAACGAGATACTGTCCCGTGATGCCGCCGAAACCTTCTTTAAGCGCAATTTCACTGAGTTTGTTGACGTTGATTTCGGCTACCGGCAGGCAAGCTTTTCGCGGCAAAAACTCGAGGCGACGAAGAATCTCAGGTTTGAGGCTTATCAGGTGATAATCTTCCAATGGCGCGCGGCTGCGCAGAGCCGCAGCTAGGACCGACTCCCGATGCTTGGTCCAATCGCGGCCGTCGTCTTTGAGTTCGATCATCAGATGCGTTGAGACGGGAATTCGTTCCAGCAAGCGCTCTAAGCTTGGAACCTCGGGCAACTTTTCTTCCACTTCCTTGAGCGTGAGATCACTAATGCGATACGGAAGCTTAAACACCCTCTCGGCATCTGCGTCGTGAAAAACGATCGGCTGATCGTCTTTTGTCCACCGGACATCGAACTCAATCCCCCACGCGCCGACCCGGATCGCCTGCTCGAAGGCTTGAAGCGTATTTTCCTTCACCTTCACGCCATCGCGCTCGCCTCGATGAGAAATGAGCCGACAGCTTCGCAGCTTTTCTTCATGTGGGCGCGTGCGCGGGATGAGCGCTGCGGCGGAATCAATGAGTTTCAAAAGTGGGGCTTTTAAAGGCTGCGGGACTTTCATAGCGCTCCAATTCAATCGAAGCTGTTTCATTCTGGCAAGGCGAAGGTGTGACTATGAGGCGGTGTCCAAGACAAGCCTTAGTCTAGAAGGTACTCCGAATCCCGCGCCGGAGTGAGACGCGAAGGTGATCCGTGGACACGGCTTTTGTCCGAAACAAAGCGACTCAGATGAATTTCCCTCGCGCAACGTCCTGAAGATCACGCGTTCGCGACCTGGCCGAGATGTCTGGAACTCGTCATCCCGGCGAATCAGTTAAGGAATTCGCGTCCTCGACGTAAATCTCTGCGCCCAAAACGCCGAAAGAGAGATGTGAAGTTTCACATCATGACGAGGTGTTCGAATGGATGATCTAGATAAGGAAATGAAGATGAGCTTCATCGACGAAGCCCGCCAGCTGCTTGAAGCGGCTGAGCAATGCTTCCTCGATTTAGAGAACGCGGGGGATAACCCCGAAATCATCGAAAACATTTTCCGCCTCGCTCACAACATGAAGGGAACTTCGCGAGCCGTCGGTTTCGGCGAAGTGGCGGAGTTCACTCACCAGCTAGAAAACCTTCTTCTCAAAATCAAAGAAGGCAAGCTGGCGATTGACGATGAAACTGTCGATTTGCTCTTGGCTTGTAACGACCATCTGAAACACATGGTCGATGAGCTGATGCTCGACATGGATGCTAAATTCGATTCCGCCGAGCTAATCGCAAAGATCGTTGTGAAGCTCGAAGGCGGCTCAATTGGTTCGATGTCTTCGCATGAAGAAGAAGCTCCGTACGAAGAAGTCACGCACGAATCGGCTCCGGAGTTTCATGCAGAATCGACGCCTGAAGTTTCTTCTCCGGCCGTCGCTTTAGAAGTTGCACCAGCTTCTCACGAAGCTGCAAAACCCGCGCCGCAGGCTTCTAACGCCCACGGTGATCACGGTTCCGGAGGAGGAAAAAAATCGGGCGGTGGTGGTCAGCAGCAGCAAATCGACGAGAGCATTCGCGTATCACTTTCTCGCCTGGAGAAATTGAGCGATTTCATCGGTGAGCTCGTGATCCTTCAAACCGTTTTGAATCAGCACCGGAACGAGATTCCCTCGCAGCTACTTCAACGAACTGTCGGGCAACTGGGTAAACTCTCAAAAGAGATTCAAGATATTTCGATGAGTTTGCGCATGATTCCGCTCAAGCAGACTTTCGCGAAGCTTCAGCGAATCGTTCGCGATACGTCAAAGGCGCTTAATAAAGAAGTTGATCTCACTATTTTCGGTGAGCAAACGGAAGTCGATAAAACCGTTCTCGAGCAGGTCTCGGATCCGCTCGTTCACATCGTACGGAACGCCATCGATCACGGCCTGGAGATGCCGGATGAACGCGAGCAAGTTGGAAAACCAAAAGCTGGCCGGGTTCAAATTCGTGCGTTCCACCAAGGCAACATGCTCGTGATCGAAGTGACCGATGACGGAAAAGGGATCGATCCGCAACGCCTCATCAAGAAGGCGACGGAAAAAGGAATCGTCCCTGCAGGTGCAGTTCTCAATGAACAAGAAGCTCTGAATCTGATTTTCCATCCCGGATTTTCGACCAAAGATCAAGTGTCGGAGATCTCGGGCCGCGGTGTGGGCCTCGATGTTGTGAAAACAAACGTGGAACGCCTGGGTGGACAGGTGCAACTTGAAAGTGAAGTTGGCAATGGTTCGGTTTTCCGCATTATGCTTCCGCTCACTCTTGCGATCATCGATGGCATGGTCGTGCAAGTTGGCGATGAGCGCTACGTGATTCCGATCGCAAACGTTCACGAGACTGTTCAACCGAGACGAGAAGACGTGAGCTTCGTGACCGGCAAAGGCGAAGTACTCAACCTTCGCGACCAGACGCTCCCGCTCTTCCGCTTGGGCTCGCTCTTAAAGCTTCCAAGCGCTACGAAAAATCAGAAAGAAGCGTGGAGTTCCATCGCGATCATCGCAAATAGCCGCCGTCAGCCGTTTGCGGTCCTCGTTGACGATATCCTTCGTCAGCAGCAAATCGTTATTAAAAAACTCGGTGCGGAAATTCGCGTAACGAAGGGTCTTGCCGGAAGCGCGATCCTCGGCGACGGAAAGCCGGCGCTCATTATCGATTTGAACGATCTTCTTGAGATGGCGTTGTCGCAGACAAAACCTGCCGGACAACGTCCAGCCCAAGCGGCGTAAAAAGCGATTAGCAGGAGGCGGGGAGACCTGCCCTTTGCGTGATGAAGACTCCGATCAAAGAACTAGGCAACGGAAAGACAGGAACCTGAAATGGGCGCGAAAAAAATCGCGGAAACAACTGTGGAAGCCGATTTGATCCGGGAAATCTCCCGGGTTATTTCGGATATCACGGGTGTCCAGCTTGGCGAGAAGCAGCAAC
>SYLX01000202.1 GCA_005808505.1 Bdellovibrionales bacterium
ACGACGAAGATTACGACGAAGATTACGAAGATGTCGAAATCAAACGCGTGGATGATCTTTTCGATGTTGATGATCGTGAGCTTCGGGTCGATGACGGAAGCTCAGGCCGCCGATTGCGTCGCGGATACGCCCACGGCTCGAGCCGAGAACGTCTGCCACGGAGCCAAGGCGGCACGCCGAAAATTGGATTGTGTTCAGGGAACTCCAACAAAAGAGGCGGAAGACTTCTGTTTCGGCATCAAAGCGGCCAACGCCGGCGCCGATTGCGTTCAGGGAACGGGGACGAAAGATGCCGAAGACGTCTGCTTCGGTACGCGCGCTGCCACTCGCAAGCTTGATTGCGTGCAAGGAACTCCCACCAAATTCGCCGAGGACGTTTGTTACGGCGTTGGTGTGGCCGCTCGCAAAGCGAATTGCGTCAACGACACGCCCACGAAAGATGCCGAAGATGTCTGCTTCGGAATGAAGGCCTCGCGTTAGGCGAGGCATCCCGCAAAGGTGCCTGGCACCTTTGCGGGATGCGATGCGTAAGCGACAGCGAAACCGCAGCGTATCCGCAGCGAAACCGTGGCGAAATCGCGGCGGTGATCCTCCGCAACACTTGCGCTAGCGGTGGATTCATGGCGCGATGTTAGCCATGGCAATTCGAGTTAAAGTTCTACTGAAGCTGTTTGTTTCGCTGATTCTTTCTTCGGGCGTGGCGCGAGCCGCATCTCACGATGATTTCTTGATCATCCCTAGATCGGCACCGCCGCCTATCTACAACGACTACTCAGAGGAGAGATACGACCACGTACTCGACCGGTTTATCGAGATCATGCAGCCAGCGGTCGGTGCGCGCGGGGGAGAACTCAAAATCCTCAGGGATTGGAGCGACGGCGCCGTCAACGCATGGGCGTGGCGCGAAGGACGAGAGTATTGGTTAGAAGTTCCGGGCGGAGCCGCAAAGTACTACCTCATCAACGAAGAAGCTTTTCTCGCAACGCTTTGCCATGAGCTCGGGCACCTCATGGGCGGAGCACCCAAGAGCCTACAGATCAGCTACGAAGGACAAAGTGATTACTACTCGGCTGCTAAATGTCTCCGCATTGTCCTCCCGCAAATAGAACCCGTCAAAAAGCTCGATCCCTCAGATGAAACGAAGCGAGCCTGCGCGAAATGGAAAAATGAATCCGATCGGTCGACGTGTGAGCGCTCGCTCAGCGGTGCCTTGAGTCTGACTTCCTACTACGCTCAGCTTGAAAAAACGTCGGCACCGCTAATCTCGACTCCGAGCCAAGAGCGTGTAACAAAAACGTTGCAAGCCCATCCCAAAGCTCAATGCCGTTTGGATACTTACGTTGCGGGCGCACTCTGCGAGAAGCCTGCAGCCGAGGACTTCGGTGAGCAGGACGCCACAGTTGGTGCTTGTCATCAGGGTTGGATGGCAGAGCACGCGCGGCCGGGATGCTGGTACGCGCCCTGAGCCTCCTAATCGTCAAAAGGAAAAGGAAATCCGATGCTCGTAAAGAACCATGATCGGCTAACTGTTGATGCCGTCCTTTCGCTTCAGTCCTATCTAGAAACCAAGAGCGAAGATGCCTTCTGTGAGTTCCTCAACCTTGTGCGATCGCAAAGGCGCGGCGGTGATCAACTCTCCTTCGGGCCATTGGCTCGAGAAGACGTCGTCTTCCAAATGCATCATCCCGATCAGAAGATCGAACGGCTCGCATTTGAAGATTTCGTCCTTCGACTGGGAACGACGCTGAGACTGATTACGCCGATCTCAAGCTGGCGGTTTAAGCCGGATGAGTTTGAAACTTTCCTTACCGGCGAGGCCAGTCACGCACTTGCTTTCGATATGAACCCACTCCTCGTTGGAGTCAGCGATGCTGGTCTCAGTCTCATTGCTTTCGAGGGACGATCGGGCCGAGTGTATCGGAGATCGCCTTCCGAAATCATCAAGGCGCTCGAAAGCTTCCCTCATCAAGCAAGCGTGTTTTCAGATATCGAAATGATGACTCAATTCCGTGTGACCGTTCAGTCACTCGCGGATCTTGAGCACTTCATGGCGGAGCATCCCGAGCGCCATGCAGATTTTATCCTCCAAACAATCAGTATGGCGGCCGGAGCCTACTTCGAAGAAGACACCGAAGGCCAACGATCGAAGAGCTACTTCTTAGAATTGAATCCAAACGCCAAGGCGACGTTGAACCTCGCGATCGCTCGTTATCCGGAATCTTTACCCGGCTTTATCGTCGACCGAACTCGAGGCGAAGAACAGCTAAAGCAGTCTCTCGAAGCGATTTGCAAGTTTGCCGACGAGAAAGGAATCGGTCCAGAAGCCGGCGCATTTAAAAATGCGTTGAACGTTCTTGATCCGCAGACGTCGCTAACACTTCTACCGATTTGGGAAACAGCGGGTAGGCGTGAGGAAGACTTCAGACTCTTCCGGGCGGCGATTGCGGCCGACGATTTTGCCGGAATGGGTTCATGGAACGATGTGCAGATCGATCAGGATGAAAAGTTCCGAAGACTTACAAACGGCCTCGTCCTGAGTTTACTCGAAGCCATTTGTGGAGCTTGTGAGCCACCGGCCCGCTGAAGAATCCGTTACCGAGTTTTTTTCAACACGCACTCGTTTGTATAGGTACGCTTTGCATCGTTTTCGACCATTTGCGAGTCTTTGTACGTGAGCATTCCGTTTTCTAGCTTGGCTTCAAAGAGACGCTCCTCAACGGTGACCGGAATTTTAAACAGAGGGAAGAACGGATTCGGAGCCCGATTGATCACTTTTTCATAATGATCTCGAAGCACGTTTCCATCAATTCGCGCCTCGCCACCCGTAAAGCCGACGTAGACTTTTACACCGGTGCCCATGTAGAGGCCTTCATCTACAAGAGGCGTATTTGTTTTACCGCAGTTGACGCCGATGATTTGTTGAAACAATCCGCTGCCCCAGGCTTCAAGATCCCACTCGTTGCAAGTGCCGTTGAACTTATGCTTTTTGAACTCGACTGGCTTATCCGGGCACGAACCTGATACCGTCTTCTCGGTTACGTACTCGCCTAAGAAGTCTTCCTGAGTGAGAGCGTGAGCTGAAGACGCGCCCATCGCGACAAACAAGATTGAGGCGGCGAGAAAAGTAAATTTAGAAAAGTCGAAAGAACGGAACATCATCGTTTAGCCTCATCCGAAAAGAAGAGATCGAGCTGCTATCTTTAATCTAAATCTTTTTGCGAAGGGAGGGTGTTGGAAAACTCTTCCAAGTTGTCAACGATTACGACAGAAGCCTTCAGCGCAAAGTCGTGCCAAAAGGCGTTTTGCAAAGACTATCCGGCGAGGCGAGGGTCTGCAGCTCGACGACTTGCCGATGCGCAGCTGCCTTGAGGATCGCGGTATAGCATTTGTCAGGCAGGATTTCGCCGTGTGCTCCGCCCCGAACAACGTAAGCGTGTTTGGGGCCAGTTAGAGCCGTTTCAAAGACGTCCAACGCACCTTCAAGCGGAGTAGCCGCGTCGGCATCGCCCTGGATGATCACGCTGGGAACTTCGTGCGAAAAGGTCGAAGGCTCGTAATTGTTGAGATCCGCTTCGTAGATGATATCGAACACTCGTTTGCTGATGAGAGAGCGCGATGCTATCGCTTTGAGATTGCGATGAGGAGCCTCGTATTCTTGTTTGAACTCCAGCCACTTGGCGACTTGGATCGCGATTTCTTTTTCGATCTCTTTTGAGAAGCGAATCTGCGGCAAAACCTCTTTAGCGAGCACGGCCGCGACGGCGGCTTGACGATTCCAACCTTTCGGGTGGCTAGGCGACCAGCCTGCATAGATGGCAAATTCGAGCGCAAGGAGGTAGCGAAGTTCGCTCTTCTCTACATCCGTCGCTTCTTTTGAATGCTGAAGCTTCTTCGCAAGCTCGGTCGTTGCCACCCAAACGGCGTTGGGATGCAAACTTTCAATTTTGCGGTAAGCCGCTTCGAGAACTTGCTTCTTTTCGTCCTCACTCAAGGCTTTCAGCGTGTTTGTTCCATCTTGCTCGACGATGTTCTTGAGCGTTTCTTTCAACACCGTATCGTACTGAAAGTTCTTTCTCCTCGGCCAGTTGCCAAAGACGCCTTCGAGCACGGCCGCGCCGATTTTATCGGAGTGGTGATAAGCATAGATTTGCGTGAGCGCCGTACCGTAGCTATAGCCGTGGAGAACATCCCACTTCTTCAAACCTAACGTTTCTCGTAGCGCTTCAAGATCCGCGATCGCGTACCGTGATCGAATAAAAAAGTCATTGGATTTCGCCAGCGGAATCCGACTGCACCCAGCGCCACGAAAATGAAAGTCGACGATGTTGAAATCAGCGTGGAACGATTTGTGAGTGTCCATCGTTGGAAGAGAAAAACCACCGGGCCCGCCGTTGACGATGAGGATCGTTGAACGTTTAGGATCAAACCCGTTCGGGAGGAAGTAGAACATCTCATATTCAGCTGTCTCTGGATCAAAGGGATCTAGACGGAGTTTTAACCAGCGAGGATTCGGAAACTCCTTTTCGCAGGCCGAACGTGCGATTTCGTTTGTTTCTAGAGGTGTCCACGCTTGTTCCGATTTTGCTTCGGGCACAGATTCAACAGTCGGGACGGAGAGCGTGGTGCAAGCAAAGATGCTGGCTGTGAGCGCCGCAATTGCAACGAGGCGGTGGATGAATTTCATGATCGAAGTCCCCGTACTCTCGCCAAGTGAGCGCTGCACTGATTGACCAGGTTGTTCGTTTCCAAAGATCCTGCTTCCGAGCGGCCGCAATCTTTGTCTCATTTTGTGATAGAAGCCCGGCATTACCCTCGAACAGATCGGTTAGTGGAAAGGCTAAATGAAGCCTTCGAGCCAACGATCGCCCAGAAACGACCCAAATTGAGTCGAAGCGACATCCCATTTCAGATATTCGCTAATCGAGCGGTGTGAAGCCTTAAGTCTCGGGGCTTAACTCTCCGAAAAGGTTAAGGTGAGGTTCAGGAATGAAGTTTGACCAGATTGTGGTAAACAATCGTAGTCGATTCTGGCTCGCTTTCTTGGCGATCTGGACTCTTTTCAGTTCAGGGAATGCAGAAGCTTCCTCCGGCATCACCTATCATGGTCGCATCCTTAAGCCAGACGGCAACCCTCTCGAATCCGCGACGGTTCAGTTTCGCTTGCAAGTCCGCTCGCCCGGTACCGAGAACTGCCTTCTCTACGAGGAGAGGCAGACAAAGAATTTGAATGGGTCAGGCGGCGTGTTTTCGATCACGCTCAATGACGGCACGGGTTCGCGCGCACCTGCCGATGAATATGCTTCCGGTCAGCGACTATCGCTTGAGCGCGTCTTTCAGAATAAAACTGGATACCCCACGACGCTGCCGAATTGTGATTTTGGAACGATCTACCAACCGAATCCCGCCGACGGCCGAAAATTTCAAGTTTATTTCCGCGACGCGACGATGACCGACTGGGAGCCGATGCAGGCGCAGATGATCAATTACGTGCCGTTTGCGCTCGAGGCGAAATCGCTCTCCGGGTTCACTCCACAAAATTTGTTGAGAGTTGAAGATAGCTCCGGGCCCCAGCCAGCCAACGCGCTCACGCCCGCGCAGTTCGCGGAACTCGAAGCGTTGACGCTCGGAAACTCGGCTGTCTACATGAAGACAAGCGCAAACGGCGCCCAGGCTCCGGTTCGCGCAGGGGATCCCGCATCGCCGGCGGCCGGGCAATTTTGGTTTGATACGGGGAGTTCGCAGCTTAAGTATTACGATGGAACTCAAGTTCAAGTGGTCGGTGGAAGCGGTGGAGCCTTGCCCGCTTTGACGAGCGGACGCATCTGGGTCGGTAACGGCTCGAATGCGGCGACGGCTGTTCAGATGTCAGGTGACGCAACTCTCTCCAACGCCGGCGCACTAACACTGAAGAATACGGGGACCGCAGGATCCTATTTTCAAGTCACGACCGACGCTCAAGGCCGGGTGACGAGCGGATCGTCCTCCCTCATCGAGGCGAACATTCCAACACTCACGACGGCCGGAAAAGTCTTAGGCTCCGCGATCAATACCGGCCTCATCGGTGGGGATACGGCCATCAATACGACCGGCAACATCACATCGGCTGCGTTGAGTTCGAATGCCCTGTACCTCAACGGCAACGGAAATCAAATTCGCGTGGCGGCATCGTCGAGTTTGGGTGGGAATATTGACTTTGTTCTCCCTCCGACGAACGGTGCAAACGGGAACGTCCTTACGACAAATGGCGCTGGCGTTTTGAGTTGGAGTTCTCCTTCAGCGTCTTCGCAGTGGACGACGAATGGCAACGACATCGCTTACACCGTAGCTGGAGGAAATGTCGGTATCGGAGTTGCGGCCCCCACATCTCCTCTATCGGTCGATCGCACGGTTACGTCGACATCGCCGAGTTTTCACGGGATCAGTAACGTAACCCAATATGCTCCTACGGCAACTTCCACGGGTTCTTTGTGGGGAGCGAGAAACTCGACATCAGCGATGGGAACCGCAGACATCGGCGGTGTGCAGCTTTACGGTGCTTACAATCAGGTTTGGAACAACAACTCCAACGCAACGAGCACCGGGGACGCAAAAGGCACTTACAGTCATGTCCAGCACAATGGTGCCGGCCAAATGGCGAACGGAACCGGCGTTTACGCTTCAACCGAAAACCTCGGCGCCGGCGTGATCGTTAACGCGACTGGCGTTCGCGCAGAAATTTTAAATTCAGGCACGGGATCGATCTTGAACGGCTACGGCGTTTACATAGGAAGTATCCCAGCTACAAACAAATATGGTTTGTACCAGGCGGATGCGGCGGCCTCTAACTTCTTCGCTGGTAATGTCGGGATCGGCGTGGCGTCACCCGCCGTCTCTCTTGATCTCAGTGCTCGGAAAGATGCAGTCGGGTTGCCCTCGGGTAACAACACGACTGAGCGTCCTGCGACACCGGCTGCGGGTATGTTCCGCTACAATGTGACAGACGGAGTGCTTGAATATTACAACGGATCATGGAGAGCCCTGACATCTGGTGGCTCAAGCACAAGCGTATCGAACGTGAGCACGATCTCCAATACAGGCGGCATCACTCTAACGGCAGGCGCCGGCCAAAGTGTTCTGCTGAGTAACGGCACATCGTCTCTCTCTCCAACTTCGGGCGCACTCGTTGTGACCGGCGGCGCCGGAATCAGCGGTAACGCGAACATCGGTGGTAATATCGTTTCGAACGGATCGATCTCAGCTACGAACGCGACCGCCGCAACGTCGGGGGCGAATCAAAACTCCCCGAGCCTTTATTTAAGCGCAAATTACTGGAACGGGACTGCGACCGCCGTCGATCAGTTTTCCATCACCAATCTTTTAGGCACCGGCACGAATCCGACGGCAACTCTCACGTTTGACCGCGCGGCGGGCGGAACGTCGGGGCTTGCTTCCTACGCGTTTCTGAACGGCCGAGTCGGTATCGGAACAGCGACTCCGCAAACGCGTCTAGATGTCGAGTCGAGTGCGTGGGGAGCCGCTGCACCTTTGCGACTTCGGAACTCGTCGTCCAACGGCAAAACTGAAGTCAGCATGTATAACGACTGGAACGGAAACGCCCTCAACCTTGGCGTGATCGGCGCCGGCGGTCTCGGGGCGGGCATGACCGACGGGAACATGGGGTACCTCGAGCATATGGTGAACGGTCCATTTGCATTCACCGTGAATAGTGCTGAACGAATGCGTATCACCGCAGCCGGCGATTTGGCGATCGGGCGGACGACGGCGAGCGCAAAGCTTGATGTGAACGGCGAAGCGCTTGTAAACAAACTCTCTATCGGTTCGAGCCAGTACGCCGATCTGAACGTCGTGGCGAACGGAACCATTTATCAGAACGGTGGCGACGCGTTCACTCGGATCCAAGCTACTGGAGGCGGAAACGCGCGCGTGATCCTGCAATCGAACGGCAGCGGAGGCACGGCGACACCTCAGAATCACGAGA
>SYLX01000203.1 GCA_005808505.1 Bdellovibrionales bacterium
ATACACGTTACCGGCCTGGTCGCGACCCGTGATCTGGATCGAGTAGAGCGTACCCGACGAGAGGCCGCTCAAGCGAATCGACTGCGAAGTCGCAAAGCCGGTTTCAGATGTCACGCGGCTTGAATCGAATCCTACACCCCAGTTCAACTTGCCTGTTGCGACTTCGTTTGTCGACCAGCTGACCGTGATCGTGCTTGTTGTAGCCGAGTTCGTTGACGAGACGATCGCTGGTGCAACGGTATCAACTGTCCACGAGTGCGCAGCACCGTACGGGTCTTGGTTTCCGAATCGATCGACTGCGCGAACTTGCAGCGTATGCGTTCCGTTCGCAAGCCCACTGTAAGCGAGAGGCGATGTGCAAGGCGCGAACGCTGAGCCATCGAACGAGCACACAAACTTCGCGTCAGCATGGTTCGACGAGAAGGCGAAGCTCATCGAAGTCTCGTTCGTGTAGATTGCGTTCGACGAAGGTTGCAAGACGGTCGTGATCGGCTGTTGTGCCGTCACCGTGATGCTCGCGCCAGAGGGTTCGCGGTTACCAGCGCGGTCAATCGCATGAACCTTGAAGATGTGCGATCCCGGTGCGAAGTTCAGCGTCACCGTCGAAACGCAAGCTTGTTCAGCACCGCCATCAATCGAGCAGACGAAGTTTGAACCAGCTTCGTTAGCCGAGAAGATGAAGCGGAATGTTTGAACGCCCGTTTGCACAACCGAGAGCTCCGTTGCAGGAGCCTGAGTATCGACGTTCCAAACTACGTTTTGAACTTGGCTCATATTGCCGGCACGGTCTTTTGAGCGAACTTTAAAGACGTGTTCGCCATCGATAAGACCCGAGACGTCGAGCGGGCTCACGCACGCATCGAAGCCCGCGCCATCAAGTTCGCACTCAAACTGAGCTTCTTCGTTTGACGAAAGAGTGAAGGCATTAGAGTTGCGGTTTGTGAGAACTCCGCCACCGTAAGTCGCAACTACCGACAAATCAGGATTTGTGCGGTCGATAACAAATGTATGCGTGATTGAGTTCAGAGCGTTACCGAACGCATCCACACCGCTGACGACAAGTTGATGCTCGCCTTCGCTAAGCGCGGGGAGAGCGATCGGTGAAGTCACCTCGCCAAGATCAGCGCCGTCGAACGAAGCCGTGAGGATCACTTCTTCAGGAGTCGCGATCTTCACTTCCAGGCTTTCGGCATTTAAGTAAGCGCCGGCTGAAGGAAGAATCTCGGCAAAGTTAATTTCGGGAGCCGCACGGTCTACGACCCACGAAACATTTTGTGCGGCTGAACGATTACCGGCCAAGTCGATAGCAATGACTTCGACCTGATGCTCGCCATCTTGAGCAAAGCTTCCGCTGACCGGGCTTTCGCACGAGGCTTCATCAGCTCCGTCGATTTTGCACACAAACGAGCCTGGTTCAGATGAATTGAACTCAACTCGGTAATCGGATTGGTTCGTGCGACCAGCAGCAGGCTGAGCCGACACTAATGCGAGTGACGGAGCCGTCACGTCGACAATCCACGAAGCGGAAGCTGCAGGTCCTACGTTGCCGGCAGCATCGCGAGCGCGGACTTGCAAGAGATGGGAACCTTCCGCAACGTTGCTCAAAACAAGGGGCGAAGCGCAGCCAGCAAAAGCCGCTTCATCCATTGAGCATTCGAACGTCACTGATTCATCGGCCGCAAACTTGAATTCACGCGTTGTTGAAGAGCTGGGGGAAGTCGCGGGCAACATTTCAACGATCTGAACCGTTGGCGCTACTAGGTCGACGAGCCACTGCACCATCGCCGTTTCGCTGCGGTTGCCAGCGTTGTCGACGAGGGTAACTTCAAATTTATGCAGACCATCGGGCAAATTCGTCGCCAAGTATGGAGACACGCACGGCTCGATCGCTACGCCATCGAGTGCACAGCTAAAGTGACCGGCTTCTGTTGCGGAAAACGGAATCGCGACCGCACTTGAATTCGTGGGCGAGGCGATGGGTTCAATCGTAATAACGGGTGCAAGTGTATCCACGGTCCATGCATACGATGCGGGATCGCTCAAAAGTCCTTGCGGGTTGCGAGCGCGAACGGAGAAGGAATGGTCGCCGTTTCCGAGCGATGCGTAGATCGCAGGGGAGTTACACGCCACCGGCTCAGCCTGATCAAGTGAGCAGAGGAAGTTGACGCCTGATTGGTCGGCTTCGAACTCCACTTGAAGTTGCGTTTGTGAAGTCAGCGCTTCTACAGGCATCACACTCTTAATTGATACTTTCGGTGCAACAGGGATCGGTGTCGGCGAAGGAACCGGCGTAGGAGTCGGCGTCGGTTTATCGCACTCTTTTTCGTAATAGCCATTGATTTCGAGAGTTGCGTTCACGACTTTCAAGTTTGTTCCGGTGAGCGAGATGCGAACGTCACCGAGTTTAGAAAGAATGCGGATCATGAACGCGAGAATCGTCTCGCCACCGTTTACGCGGTAGTTGTTCATGAGGACAATTTTGCGTCCTTCGCGTTTCGTGTCGTCACCGTCGAACTTCTTTTTACCATCGGGACGAGTGGCGTTGATCCCGTTGATACCAACGGTAATGTCGTCATCTTTGCCGTTGTTACCATTTCCTTTTTTCTCGAGCTCAACGCTCAAGACTAAAGAAGTCGGGTGGAAGTCGCTGTTAGCGAGATCCTTCAAATCATTTGAATTGAAGTAGAGGTGATGACCGCCCTTGATTTCGACGGGTGTGACGGTCTTGCCGACTTTGATACTGCAAGATGATCCGTCGTTATCATCGTTCGGGGTTTTGCCTCCGGACCCTAAGCAGGCCGTCAGCGCCACAAAGAAGAAACCAACAAGGACGAAATGCGAGATCGAGATGGAAACACGTCCCGTGTTGCCCATAGGTTCTACGCTCCTGTGAGAGATTACGTACCGCTACAGACTATTGTCGATGAATACGACGATTTTTTCACACTAAGGACTAGTGAAGACGCGATTCTCTTTCCGAGACGGAGAATGACTAATAAAATCAAAGGAGTCCCATTTCGATACGCATTCCATATGGAGAATTCGTCATGACGTTGAACCGCTCACTTACCCTCGCTGCGATCGCGGCGTCTCTTTTCGTTACACCTTCGCTCTCTCACGCTCAGCGCGGCCCCGGCGGTATGGGTAACTTCTATCTCGAAGGCGCATTCACTCCGATTCTTCAAGGCGCTAACGAATCCATTCAAACAGGTGGCGGAAGCTTTCCCGGAGAAGGTAATCCCGGAACGGATTCAACAACAGGCTACGATGTTAGAACGACACTTGGTTACGCTATCGGCGGGCAGTACTTCGTAGGTCTCTCTTACAGAATGATGAGCAGCACGCTCAAGCGCGAAGGCACAATCAGCGGCGAGTTTCCGGTGAGTTCTACCGAGTATGGACCAACACTCGGCTACCTGTACGGTGGCTGGAAGATCATGGCGACCTACATTCTCTCGAGCGAGTGGAAAAAAGGCTTCAAAGAAACTCTCCAGGATGGATCACTCGGCAGCAACTACGACATCAAGAATCACGATGGTAACGGTTTTATGGTGAACGTGGGTTACAACTTTTCCATCACTTCTTGGCTTCAACTCGGTCCGAGCTTGATCTACCGCAACGTTAGCTACGCAAAGCAAACCAAAACGAATAAACTCGATGAGTCGCAGAGTTACACGGATAAGGCTTTCGATACGAAGGCTATGCAATCGGATCTCTCGCCTTACTTCACGATCATCGCTCGCTTTTAATTGCCAATTTGATCAAGCTAAAATGGAAACGGGCCCTTTCGGGGCCCGTTTTTTTGTCGGCAAAAGGTTTCAGCGGACTCGGCATCTCAGGACGAGACTCTCGTTACTCCAAGGATTGACCACGACGTTATGCCCAAACTCAGAGCCGAACTCTTGCCCACTTAGAAGCCTCGTTCTCTGAGCGATGACTTGCCCCTCACGGATAATTTCGATGAATGCCGATCCTGAGCGGACACCTTTACGTACATCGTAGGGAATCGACAGATCTTCATCGACGAAATTGCCCGATGGCGTTCGGTAGATGGTTCCTTCAAAGTTCAATCGATAATCGACTGGCCATTCGAGTGATATGAACGGAGCATCGCAAGTCAGACACGTTCCCCATTGCCCATACGGAGCGTTCGCAAGAGGGCAGGTCTCGTCGAGGACCAAACATGTCTTAGCAAGTTGCGGAATTTCAACGCTCACACCGCTTCGATCGACGCCCCAAGCCCGACAAGCGATCTCGTCTCCGGCCTTGATTCGCGATCGCGCCTCCGCAGTGTGACCCGCTACCACTAGAGTTGAGAGAAGCGTAAAAGCCGTCAGTAAGTAGAGATGTCCGTAGTTACGCATCGATGAGTCTCCCCAATACGCGAGAGTCTACTTAAGAGTTTGGCCGTGAACAAACAATCGAACGCGTTTGCAGAACAAAACATCTGCGTGCTGCGCGGACTGAGGAGGTCATAAATCTCATAACGTCTCAAAATGAGACGGGAATTTGGTGCCCAATTTTGTTTAACACCTGCAGCGTCGACGAGGTTGAGAACGAATGTACGCGCTCCGAAGCTCGGCACGGATTTGCAAGAGGGGATGAGTAGGGAACTCAAAGGATTGTTAGACCGGGGAGACGACCATGCGAACAAAAACAAAAGCAAACCTTCAGATGTTACAGATGGCAGGAATCGGATTGATGTCGATGCTGCTCTTTCAAAACTGCTCGGGCTTCAGCGCAGACTTAGGCGTCAATAAGAAAGCTTTTTTGTCGCAGGCTAACGTCATCGATGATTCGACAGCGCTTCCGGCAACGCCGACGCCTCCCAAGGCCTGTGTGGATTACGGCGACCAAGCGCCGCAAATTGAGTGTCCCGGCAGTACACCCACGCCAACGCCTACGCCAACACCAACACCAACACCCACGCCAACTCCATCGCCGACGCCTGATTGCACGCCGTCTCCGACTCCCACACCTACGCCCACACCCACACCTACACCTACACCTACACCAACTCCAACTCCCACGCCTGTGACGTTCGAGTCGGTTCCCCAGCCGATCGCTTACTTCTGCTCGACAGGTTGGACAACTTCGGCTGGTTACAATCTGCGAACGATCAATGAGACTTTGAAAATCTCGATCTTCCCAGATGCGCCTTACGAAGAGTATTTGAATGGCCAGAGATCAATGGCGCAGCTCGCAGCGCTTCGCCCTTTGTGCGAAATCGTCGATCCGGCACTTCTCAACGAACTTCGTACTACAAAGGTTTTGAACATCCGTAATCTCGGAACTCACTGTCCTAACCTCGCTCCGGGATCGTACCGCGTTGCGGTCGTGAAAGCTTCGGAAACAACGAATTACACGCACAATCTTCTCATGGACATGAACATCCGTTACCAAGGCATCCCGTTGAATGTCGCGACACCTGAGCAGATGTTCCAGTATTCAGTTGGAGCTCGCATGAAGGCCGAAGTTACGCAAACGGGTCCGAATGCAAAAAGGTTCCAAATCATCCCGTATGCGAACGGCGTACACGGCAACGCCGCAACGATCTTGAACGGAACTTTCGGGTTGCCAGGTTGTGATAACAGCGCGAGCCCGCTCGCAGTCCAGATGAAGAGCAGCGTACCGCTTGCCCTCACCTCTCGCGAAGAAGGTATTCAGTTCGATATCCTCGGAAAGAACGCGACTCCTGTGGCGCACGCCAAGAAACAGATCTCGTGGCTCACGCCCGAATCGGCGAGCGGCAACTTCTTTATCGTGCTTCCCAACGAGCGTGGTGAGGTCAACGGAATCGAAGAGATGTTCGGTAACAACACTTCAGGTCCCGATGGAAAATTTGCCCGCGATGGCTACGAGGCCCTCCGCAAATTCGATGGTCGCATCCTCGGTTCGACTCAGTTCAACATCGAAGCGGTGGATAACAAGATCACGCGCAAAGACGAAGTGTTCACGAAGCTTCGCCTCTGGAGAGATTCGAACACCGACGGCGTTGCTCAAAACGGTGAGCTCTATACCCTTGACGAAATGCAAGTCCGCACCATCGATCTCGCGCCCGATGCGACATTCGCGGAAAAAGATGTCCACGGTAACACGGTAGCGATGAAATCAGTGCTGCAGACTAACGATGGAAAACTCCACCTCGTCTACGACATCTGGTTCGCGCTGGACTAATTCGGAAAGTTCGCAAGGCTCCCGCCGGGCGCGTCTCAATATGAGATGCGCCTAAAATTGTCAGGCAGGTGAACACCTGTTCAGACCCCGACAGTAAAAACAAAGCTGATCCCTTGCGGATTGGGCCCGCCGTTGCACAGAATGAGGTTACCGAATTTTTTGTGGAACGGGGGCAGCATTGAGAAACTCTTCACGCGTTATTTCCGGCATCATTTTAGGTGTTGGCCTTTCATCGATCGTTCTCTTTCAAAACTGTTCGGGCTTTGGCTCTGACCTTCAGGTTCAAAAGAAGTCCTTTCTCTCTCGTAACTCCGTCTTGAATGTCGACGAGAATAAAAACTGCGTCGACTACGGCGATGGAGCTCCGATGATTGAATGCCCGACGCCGATGCCTGATACGGCTCAACCCGAGCCTGTCCCTGTTGAACCCACGGCCCCCTCGATCGAGATGCCGCAAACTCCGACTGGAAACTTTTGTTCAACGGGTTGGACGACCGCCGTTGGTTACAACATGAAAACCGTCACGGAGAATCTGAAAGTCGCGATCTTCAAGGATCAGCCCTACGAGGATTATATGAACGGCGCTCTCTCCATCGCGCAACTCGACGCGATCAAGCCTGAGTGCGAGTTCATTGACTCTGCTCTTTTGAACGAACTCCGTACCGAAAAAGTTCTTCGTTTGCGCGATCTCGGCAAAAACTGCCCGAAGCTTGCTCCCGGTCAATATCGCGTTGCGATCGTGAAAGCTTCCGAGACGAACAAATACACCCATAGCCTTTTGATGGAGCACAATATCGGTCTTCAAGGAATACCCTTGAATGTCGCGACACCTGAGCAAATGCATCAATTCTCGGTCGCTCACCGCGTGAGAGCCGTAGTGACGAGCATGGGTGAAAACAAACTGAAGTTTGCATTCAAATTCCACGAGAACCCTTTCGCAGGCGGCATGGCGACAATGCTCAACGGCACCTATGGCGAAGTGAACTGCGATATGAGTGCGAGTCCCTTGGTTGTACAGATGAAGGCTTCATCTCCTTTGAAGCTGACTTCGCGCGAAGATGGAATTCTGTTCGATATCCTCGGGAAAAACGCGCAGCCTGCAGCGCACACGAAGAAACAAATCTCGTGGCTCGCGCCTGAAGCGGCAGAGGGCAACTATTTCATCACGCTCCCGAATGCGCGCGGAGAGGTCAATGGCATTGACGAGATGTTTGGTAACAACACGGCGGGACCAGATGGTAAATTCGCGCAGCATGGTTATCTCGCCCTCGCAAAACACGACGACGATAAAGACGGTCTCATTTCGAAAAAAGACGCAGTTTTCACGAAGCTTCGTCTTTGGAAAGACAAAAACGTCGACGGCATTGCTCAAGTTGGCGAACTTATCCCGCTCGATGAATTGGACGTTAAATCAATCGATACTCGTCCAGACTCAAGTTTCCGCGAGCGGGACGCCTTCGGAAACGAAATCTCACTCAAGTCCGTGCTGCAAACGACAGATGGCAAACTCCATGTCGTCTACGACATCTGGTTTTCTCTGAACTGATTTTCGGAGCTCAAAACGCACGATGAAAAGTCGGCCCACGGAGAAATCCTGGGCCGATTTCTCTTTTCAAACAATCAAGATGTTGCACACGAATTTGGTTGAGAATCAGGTCGAGCGGGGAGTGCTTAAAAAAGGATCAATCGTTGAGTTCAGCCAGTTGTTGGCGAAGTTGATCTAAGAGCTTCTTCGTTTTCTTGCGGAATTCTTCCTCAGTCGCCGCCGTTACCTTTGGCTTCTGCGCAGCCTCTTCCTTCGTAGCCTGGCGCACTTTGCCTGAACTCAGGGATTCCCAATCCGTGAAAGCGGACTCGAGTTCTTTCAACGTCCGATTCAATTTTTGGGACTTCATGGGCGCTTTTAATGCGGCAGTCTTCGCTACTGCCTTCTTCGCTGCTGATTTTTGAGGCGACTTTTCGATCGCGTCCTCAGGTGTCACTTGAGCTAGAGCTTGCGATGAATTTTCCTCAGCTAATGCCGCAGGAATGGAAGCGGCAACATCGTTGGCCATAGCGTCCGCTGAAGCATTGGCTTCTGCAGGCGGAAGAGGGCTCGTCACTGGAGTCGACCCGTTTTCCTGGCTCGATCCAGCGTTTGTTGAATTTTCTGATGATGCCATACTGGTTTTAAGTCTGACTTAAAGCTTCACCCTTTGACAAGCAAAAGCTCCTAACTGGGTTGACGAGCCCGACCTGCCTAGGCAAGATACCTGCTTTCCTACGTAGGCGCGCGATTTACCTGGGGTGATCGCGACCCGTGAGCCCGGTTTCAAACGAAGCCGGCGCCACATCAGCGTCAACGGGACACAAAGCGCGATGGCTAGGGACAAGCTAAGCAACGGCTATGAAAAGGCTAACCAAAACGACGCGAAAATTAGGTACAGACTAGGTACGGACTAAGCATCCTCACCCTTCACACGATGGTTGAGGAGCTTTCAATATCAAGTCCGTCCCGATAAGTTGGCCCAGAGATTTAGAACCAAAGTCCGAAAAAGAAGCGAGGAGAGAGCATGGCTGAAGAGATTATTTATACGATGAAAGGCGTGGGCAAAGTGTATCCGCCCAATCGCTACGTTCTTAAGGATATTTACCTCTCCTACTTTTACGGCGCAAAGATTGGTGTTCTCGGTCTCAACGGTGCCGGAAAATCATCGCTCTTAAAGATCATGGCAGGGGTCGATCATGACTTCTTGGGGGAGGCGTTCCCTGCACGGGATTTCAAGGTGGGATACCTCCAGCAAGAGCCTAAACTGAATCCGGACAAGACCGTTAAAGAAAATGTTATGGAAGGAATGGGCGAGCTCCCGCTGCTTCTCGAGGAATTCAACCGGATCAGCCAGCGGATGTGTGAAGACATCTCTCCTGAGGAGATGGAAAAACTCATCGAAAAACAGGGAACGATTCAGGAGAAGATCGAAGCTGCCGATGGATGGGAAATCGATCAAAAGCTTGATCGTGCGATGGACGCACTTCGCTGCCCTCCGGGTGATACGCCCGTCACCAACCTTTCGGGTGGTGAAAAGCGTCGCGTAGCGCTTTGCCGACTGCTTCTCTCGAATCCCGATATCTTGCTCTTGGACGAACCGACCCACCACCTCGACGCCGAATCGGTTTCGTGGCTGGAGAAGTTCCTTCATGATTTCCCAGGGACCGTCATCGCGGTCACGCACGATCGATACTTCCTCGATAATGTTGCGGGCTGGATTCTCGAGCTCGATCGAGGCGAGGGCATTCCCTGGAAAGGGAATTACTCGTCTTGGCTCGAGCAAAAAGAACGTCGTCAGGTTCAAGAAGAAAAACAAAACGAACGTCGCAACAAAACGCTCGAGCGCGAGCTTGAATGGGTCCGCATGGCACCGCGGGCTCGTCACGCGAAATCAAAAGCCCGGATCTCCAACTACGAAAACTTGTTGAAAGAGCCTACGCCCGAGAAGCTCACGGATCTTCAGATCTACATTCCGCCAGGTCCACGCCTTGGCGACGTCGTTGTCGAAGCGAAAAATGTTTCGAAAGCTTACGGCGATAAACTTCTCTTCGAAAACCTGAATTTTTCGCTTCCGCGTGGCGGTATCGTCGGAGTTATCGGACCAAACGGTGCAGGTAAGACGACGCTCTTCCGCATGATTACGGGCCAAGAGAAGCCTGACAGCGGTGAGTTTGTTGTCGGTTCGACGGTCAAACTTGCCTACGTCGACCAATCCCGCGATAACTTGAATCCGACAAAATCTGTTTATGATGAAATCTCGGGTGGAAAAGACGTAATTCCCGTTGGCACGAAAGAGATCAACGCTCGTGCCTACGCTTCGCGCTTTAACTTCCACGGCGATTCCCAGCAGAAGAAAGTGGGCGATCTCTCAGGTGGAGAGCGAAACCGCGTCCAGATGGCGAAGGTTCTCCAAACGGGCGGCAACCTCTTGCTGCTTGACGAACCGACGAACGATCTTGACGTGAATACGATGCGTGCGCTTGAAGAAGCTCTTCTTGAGTTCGGCGGATGCGCCGTCGTGATCTCGCACGATCGCTGGTTCCTTGATCGTATTTGCACGCACATCCTAGCGTTCGAAGGCGACAGCCAAGTGACGTTCTTCCCTGGCAACTTCACCGAGTACGAAGAAGATCGTAAAAAGCGCTTCGGCGAAGAAGCCCTCGTTCCTACCCGGATCAAATACAAAAAACTTCATTAAGAGGGGAGTTAGGCTGCTTTCGAGGTGGCCTGATTCGCTTCAAAAAGGCGTGCGAGTAAATCGTACGCCTCCGCGAGTTCGCGAAAGAGCGCGCTCGCCAATGCTTGCGTCGTCGCATCTGCCTGCGCGAAGCGATCCGGATGCGATTTGAGAGCAGCTCTGCGCCATGCACCTTTGAGTTCCTGTTCGGTGAATGAGTCGGGGATGCGAGCGCCGGAATGACGGCGTAAAAGCTCCAAAGCCGTTAGCTGCTCGAGGGTATGAGCGTGAAGACGGATCTCTGTGGCCTCAGGTGATTTCTCTACTTTTAAATTCGGTTTTTCTGAATTTGATTTAGCAGGTCCAGCTTTGTGGTAAGCCGCTCGACCTTGAGATTGGCGTTGGAAAACGGCGGCTTCAAGGTGAGTCGTGAGCCACGTCTCGATACGCCCAGCTTTAGCGGCTGCTTGATGGCGGGAGGCTGCGCCCTCGTCATGGCGAAGGCCTTCGCGCCCGAGTTCACGTCGAACTTCTTCCTCGACCTCTTTGCGCAAATCTGCGCGCATCTGATCTTGCAAGATATCGATGAATGATTTCGCTGCCATGACATCTCTAACGGCTCAAAACGAGATGCCCTTGAGTCGACTTCGGTCCTGATCTCACAACACTTAATCGCTTACTTGCAATCAAAGAGAGGAGTGCGGATGCTTTGGACGTAAGCCCCGTGCAACTAGAGGATGCTTCTTGCTGAATCAAAACGACTCTCAAAATTCCTCGATCTTCTGGCCCTGGCTACTTCTGGGGTACGCAACACTTTTCGTTTATGGTTTGGTCGACAACTCGAGAGGTCCGATTTTTCCCGACATTCTTCGGGAATTCAATTTGAGCGATTCGGCGGGCTCCTTTTTCTTCTTCACGTCTTCAGGGACGGCGCTCATCAATAACATTCTTGCATTTCGATGGATGGAAAAGGCAGGGCCCTACCGTACAACCATCGTCTACAGTTTTTCTCTCGTCATCGGCCTGGCAATCATGGCTGCGGCCCCGGTTTTCCCGGTTCAGATTGTTGGGTGCGTTTTCTTCGGCGCGAGTTTGGGCGGCCTTGGGCTTTCCGTAAATCTGCTCGTAGCTTCGGCCGTCGTTGGCGAGAATCGACGTCGAGCCCTTGCGGGACTACACGGAATGTATGGAATTGCCTCGCTGATATCGCCGCTCCTTATTACCGCCTTTTATTTGCAGGGATTTAGCTGGCGGGTCGTGCTAGCGAGTGGCGCGTTGGCGCCGGTCGCCGTTCTCATGTTGATCTTCTATTTTCGTAAGGCCAGTTTCCATTTGAAAACTGAGGCGACCCAGGAAGTACTGAGTCCTAAGCGTTCGCGCACAACCGCCTTGTTCTTCGCAACTCTTCTCACTTGCTACGTGATCGCTGAGATCTCTTTAAGTACGCGCCTTGCTTTGCTCGTGCGACGCGAGGCTGGGTATTCGGTTGAGTCGGCAAACGCACTTCTGACGTTTTTCTTCGTAGGCATCTTCGTCGGCCGTTTTCTTATCGCTGCTGTTAAGTTTCAAGTCACAAACCGAGTGGTGTTGATACTTTCGGCCACGTCTGGACTACTGACTTATTCGCTCGGGCTTGTTGGAGATCCCCGATGGTTAGGGCTTTGTGGCTTTGCGCTTTCCGTTTTTTACCCTTGTGCCATCGCTCTCATTAACGATGAGTGCGGAGAAAATGGCGGATACGTGACTTCCTGGTGCATCACGTTGCAGTCGCTCGGTCTCATGTTGATGCATTTTGCGATTGGACGGTTGTCTGATTCATTCGGTCTGAGGAACGCGCTTTGGATCGGACCGATTTGTTTAGGCGCAACTCTCATCGGCCTTTTGTGGATGAGGTCGAGGGTGCGGAGTCCCGCTTCTCCCTAGGGGAAAACGGAATTTTCGAGGTTCGCCAACTCTGGTTTAGGGCGCGCATCGGGGTGTTCTCCCTAGGGAGTTTTTCGCGAGAGCCACGAATTCGAAGGGTTCTCCCTAGGGAGAGGTTGCAAAAAAAGCGAACTGCCCTTCATTTTTCTTTGGACAACCACTTTGAACTGGTTATCATGAAGCCACCGTAAACGTTTGAGGCTGAGCCGTTAATAGGAAGGACCAGCCTCGAAACAAGAAAACATACGTCGGACAAAATGAGTTCCGAACGTGGAGGAGACAAGATGGCGAAGAAGAAAGCGGCTAAAAAAGCAGCGAAGAAAACTACTGCTAAGAAGACAACTGCTAAAAAAGCTACTGCGAAAAAAGCAGCTCCCAAGGCAAAAGCTACAGCTAAAAAAGCTGCTGCTCCCAAAAAGCGCACGCTCAACCCCGCTCTCAAAGCTCCCTACACTCCCAGCACTCAGCTCGCTGAAATCGTTGGTGCAGCTCCGCTCCCGCGCCAAGAAGTTGTTTCGAAGCTCTGGAAGTACATCAAGAAAAACGGCCTCCAGGACAAACAAACAATCAACGCTGACGACAAATTGAAGCCCATCTTCGGCAACAAAAAGTCGGTCACTATGTTCGAAATGCAAAAGCACGTTTCGAAGCACCTCACTAAAGCTGAGTAATCAGCCTTCGCTCTGATAAAGAGCAGGTGAGTCTGAAGCCGTTGTGTTCGACTCTCTGGTTTCAACCAGGGAAAAGAATGCAGCGGCTTTTTGCATTTTTAGCCAGCAAGCGACGGAATTCTTCAACCGTTGGTCGTCATTTGCGAGCGGCCTTTGCCCTCAACTCATTTCTATTCGGCTTGCGGCCTGTTTGAGCAATTAACCCTGAGTCTTCGGCCTCTTACCGAGTTTGAGGGTCACGGCCTTACCAGGGGCTTACCTTGCGTTTTCAGGTGCTTTCCGGTACTCCTAGCGGGCAAATCCCCTCTGTTCAGGAGCGCTGCCGGTGACGATCAAGACGATGGACGAAATACGCCAAATGGAAAAGGTCTGCCAGCTTGCCGCGCAGACTCTCTATCACACGGCGAAGTTCGTTCGTCCCGGCATCACGACTAACGAGCTCGATAAGATTGCCCACGACTTCACGCTCTCTCACGAGGCAAAACCAGCGCCGCTCGGTTATCATGGTTATCCAAAATCGATCTGTACTTCGGTAAACGAGGTGATCTGCCACGGAGTTCCGGACTCAACGGTGCTTAAAGAGGGCGATATCATCAACCTCGACATCACTTGCTACAAGTTCGGCTTCCATGGTGATACGTCCGCAACTTTCTATGTAGGCGACGTCTCCGATCGCGCCAAAAAACTCACGGAAGCCGCTAAAGATGCGATGATGGTCGGAATCGAAGCCATCACCGCAAAAGGCACAACTGGCGACATCGGTTTTGCGATCAACAAATTTACAACTCGCCAAGGCTACCACGTGGTCCGCGAGATCGGTGGTCATGGGATCGGTCGCGGCTTCCACGAAGATCCTTTCGTTCCGTCGTACGGAAAAAAGGGCCGCGGCGATCGTTTGCTCGTCGGAGGTACGATCACGGTGGAGCCGATGTTGAACGAAACAACGGCCGAGCTCGTCGAACACGATATTCCGAATTCGTCGATCAAGTGGTACACGACGGCGGATAAGACGCTCTCGGCTCAGTTCGAGCACACGGTGCTAATCACCGAAAACGGTCCGCGCATCTTGACGGGCTATTGATTAAAAAATGAACGACGAGTGAGTTCAAAGTTTTTGGGAGCCGCCGTCAATTTTCTACGAAACCCGGGTCTTCGTTGACTCGAAAGGGGAGGCCTCTTTACTCTGGGCCTCTTCCTGGAGGAATCATGAGTACTGCGACGATGGAGAGAAATATGTCTTCAAATGCTAAATCATTGGCCGCTGAGGGCCGCGACTTCCGTGTTTGCCGTGAAGCGATGGAAGACCCGAAGGTTTTCGCAGAACTCGCTCGCTGGGGCCGCGAAGAAATCAAGTTGGCCGAAACGGAAATGCCGGGTCTCATGGCTCTTCGTGAAGAGTTCGGCGCACAACAGCCTCTCAAAGGCGCGCGCATCACGGGCTGCCTTCACATGACAATCCAAACAGCGGTTTTGATCGAGACGCTCGTTCATCTCGGCGCAAAAATCCGTTGGTCTTCTTGCAACATCTTCTCGACGCAAGATCACGCAGCGGTTGCGATCGCAGCGGCCGGCATCCCGGTTTTCGCTTGGAAAGGCGAAACAGAAGAAGAATACAACTGGTGCGTTGAGCAGACGATCAAAGGTTGGGGACCTGAAGGTTACGACCTCATCCTCGACGACGGCGGTGACCTCACGAACATGATGCATGAAGAGCGCTTCATCCACATGTTGAAGACCGTTGTCGGTATCTCGGAAGAGACGACGACTGGTGTTCATAACCTCGAGCGCATGCACGCTGAAGGTAAATTGAAAGTTCCTGC
>SYLX01000204.1 GCA_005808505.1 Bdellovibrionales bacterium
CATGTCACCAAGTCTCACGCGCCGAATTCATCCAAGCAAGTCGCCCCGCAACCACGACCGTTCCCGGGAACGGTCACTCCAACTCAGGACCGTTCCCGGGAACGGTCGTCTTAACAATTGGCCACCGACGCTCGAGAACCCCACGCCAACGCGCAACCCAGAGCCACAAAGCAAACCGGCTACCCAGCCCAGCTCAAACCAAGCCGCCCCCACCCAATCCACAAACCGAACTCCGGACAAAAAAAAGAGCAGCTGAACCAGCTGCTCTTTTTCCATCATTCAGTGATGCGAGACTTATTCGCCGAACTGATCGTCGTCAGCGCCCGTGTCTTGCTCGCTGAGGCCGAAGTGATCGACGTTCGTAGCCAAATCCGGCAACGAATCGAGGTACTTCTTCAGCTCTTCCTTGGAGATTTTGCCGCGGCTGACGTGCCAATCGGTGAGGCGTTTATCAGTCTTCAAACGATCCAATTCTTTGGCCAAGCTCATTCTTCAAACTCTCCTGTCATATCCCGACGACTCATTACTAGAGACCGCTCTCCGGAACCTTAGTTCCAGTACTTGGGTCCGCCCTTTTCGTCATCTTTTTTGTCGTTGTTTACCACGAGCTTCAGGCCGCGTCCACGACGGTCTGACTGTTTGCGCCACCGGCGCTGCTGAAGGCGCGTGTAACCCTGTAAGAATAGGAAACCCGAAGCCAACCCGCCCAAGTGCGCGAGGTTAGCAACGTCTCCGCCACCGATTCCGTTATTGAGCAAAGTCGCGACCTCAACGGCACCCAAAATAGTGACGAACCATTTCGCCCGCATCGGGAAGACCATCATGAAGTAAACGATCCGCTCCCCGAAGATAATGCCGTACGCCAACATCAGGCCGAAAACCGCACCCGAAGCGCCGACAACCGGCGATGTCCAAATGGCCGCACTTTTTCCCATGATCAGGCCGTGGATCAAAACCACGATCCCGTAAAGGATGCCCGCGCCGACACCCGAAACCAGGTAGTACATCAAGAAAAAGCGCGAGCCCCAGCGCTGCTCGAGCTCCGAGCCGAGCCACCAGAGCAAAAGCATATTGAAGACGATATGGAAGACGTTCCGCGAATGCAGGAACATGTACGTGAGCGGCTCCCAGATAAAAAACTTCGAGAGGAAGTTCTCCGGAACAAGTCCGAGAGTCCAAGTGATGGAGGCATTGCCGAGAACGTAGCCTTCAAGAATCAACTGCAAGAGCAGCCAAACGGCGACGTTGATCCCGATCAGCCAACGCACAACGGGCGTTACCGGCACCATCATGTTGAACTGCATTTGTGGGCTGCCCCCGCCACGGTTCCCCATTCGCTTGTTCCTTCTTCCTCAGCCTTCAACCGAGGGCTTTTCGCTGAGTTCGATGAGCACGCCGCCCGTCGACGCCGGATGAATAAATGCCACCCGGCAATTGTGAGCCCCTAGTTTCGCCTGCTCGTTGATCAAACGCACGCCTTTTGACTTCAACTCTACGAGAATCTTATCGATTCCCTTCACACGCAAACAGATGTGATGAATTCCTGGACCTCGCTTATCCAAAAACTTGCGAACCGTGCTGTCGTCCGACATTGGCTCCAAAAGTTCGATGTTCGCGCGATTGCCGAGCTTCAAAAAACCGGTCTTAACTTTCTCCGACGGCACTTCCTCTGTTTCCATCTGTGTGAACCCAAGGGTCTTGTAAAATTCAAATCCTTGGTCGAGGCCTTCAACCGCGATCGCGATGTGATCCAGCTCAAATTGCATATCCATTTGGAGTGTCTTTCCCGACGCCGATCCGGCTACTAGCTCAAGGCGTCAATTGTTTTGGAAGTAAGGTAGCAAACGTTCGAACGTTTGCTCAAGCGTCTCGACGACGACCTTTGTCTGCGCCAAGAGCGGGAAGAAATTTGTGTCACCCGACCAGCGTGGCACCACATGGAAATGGAGGTGCTCCGGGATTCCGGCTCCACTTGCGGCTCCTAGATTGAGCCCGACGTTGAAGCCCGCAGGATTGTAGACCTCTTTCAAAGCTGCAACCACCCGGCGGAGCATTTTGTTAATCTCGGTGTGCTCGGCATCCGTGAGTTCCAAAAACTCCCCGCAGTGACGTCGCGGGAGAATCAGCACGTGCCCCGGATTATAGGGAAACTTGTTCATCACGATGATCGCGTGTTCACCGCGATAGAGGAGAAGGCTCTCTGCACCTACGCCCTTCGCTCTTGCCGCGCAGAACACGCAACCTTCGGGCTTGATCATCTTGCGCACGTACTTCAGTCGGTCAGGCTTAAAAAGCACCGCGCGTTCCGTGGGCCAACGACTGGCGCTCTTCGCCTTTTTCTTAACGGGCTTAGCGGAAGGTTTTTTAACCGCTTTGTTTTTCGCGGAACTCGATTTTTTCGAAGCCGTACGTGGAGCTGCCATGTGAAAAATCCACCGCATTCGCCGATAAAAAGCAAGGCGCCTCGCTCAACAATCCCACTTCAGCGAGTCGAACTTTCTAGCGTCACCGGTTTGAGCATAGGTCCAACGACGTAGGGCGACTCGTGATCCCCAGGTCCGTGACGGATATGACCACCGTACCAAAACACGAGATCCTGATTGCGTACGTCCTCTCCGTTCACCCAGTAATCAAGTTTCGCCTCAACTTTGTCGCTCAGCTTCGATTCATCCGCTTCCTTGGCGTACTCTCGAAGGATCCACGCATCCCCTCTCCCGAACGCGTTCGACGGTTCATCGTGAGGCCCGGGCGTGATTTCGTAACCTGATCGCCCATCAGGCCCCAACACGCGCCAGCTTTGAAACTCAGGGCCGCGGAGATGTTTTTTCTCCTGCTTCACTTGGTTCCATCCACTCGAACCAAGTACGTGGGCTGAGTTCTTTCCACCCGCGAGATCGAAATCCAGTCGCCAGTAGACATGATGATCATGCGGCTCGCACGTGCAGGAGTTGTAAACAGCGTCGAAGCGAAACAAAGGCTGGATCGAACCATCCGGATAAAATCGGTATTCGTTTACGTACCGGTACCAACCCGCCGAAAGTTCGCTCATCACGATGAAAACGTCTTTGTCCTGGTAGAGCGCGACTCCCCAGAAGTTTCCGCGATCGTCGCGCGTATCGAAGATCGTGGTCGGTTGTTTATCGGCGATGACGATGCCGGACGCGACCCTCCGCCCGTCGGCGTTGAACGCATTTTCATAGTTCACGGCATCGCGGAAAGGACCACATTTGTCGTTCACGTAATTGACGTTGAGAATCGGTGTATGCGCTTTCGCCAAGACGAGATCACCTTTGTACTTGATCGACTCGATCTCAACACCTGACCCGAAGCTTCCAGATGAGGCTGACGCCCGAGTGACTTTCATCGTCCAAAGTGTTTCACCAGCACGTTTGACGTCAACTTCCGTTGAGCCCGCCGTACCTGGTTCCGTCTCCCCTTGCCGCGCACTCTTCGGTCCGCACGCACTCGCCGTGGCGAGTGCCGATGAAGGCGCAAGCTCCGTAAACCGTCGGCAAGATTTTTTTTCAAGATCCACGGCAATGATTTCGTGTGCGAGCCCGACCTTCACCGGCTGCAAGCCAAGCGGAAGAACACGTCGACCACCGACACCCTCTTTACGCGAAAGCAAAAGCGGCATCGCAGAGTAAGGAAGAAGTTCTCCCGATTTGATTTTCGCGCCTAGCTCCGGATCTTCTTCGGCAATCTTTGCCGCTGCCTCGAACTCCCCCTGGTTCGGAATCGGTTGATCTTTGGAAGTGCGAATGGAGAGCGAGGAGAGTTCACCAAGTGGAGCTTCAAAAACAAGGAGCCTGCCACGAGTGTAGTCATAGACTTGAAGCGCTAACTTCTTCGGGTTTTCACGCGGAATCCACTCGGTTGCGAGCACGCGGTATTCGCTGTTGCCGAGCGCGCGACGTGCACCGGGGGATTCGAGAACTGCCGCACGCCACGAAGAAACTTGCTCTTCCGAGGGACCCGACGGTTTTGCGCTGATCGCAAGAAGAGCGTGTGCCGTTGCGACGTAAAAGACCGAGATCAAAAAACCAAAGACAATTTTCACTCTCATCTCAGGCGCCCTCATTATCTGTGGATCGTTCCAACATCAAACAAGAGCGAAATTCAGCTCACCTTGAGAGTCGAGCAAAACCTGATTTATCGAGAATGAAACACAACGAATCTGATCAAGGAGCGCAGGCTTGAACCTCTGTGGCGTGATGGCCCTTTTCTAGGAGCAAGCGATAAAGGTCATCCGGCGAGAGGCCCGGCTCGCCGTCGAATTTTTGAAACTGAGGAGGCCAAAGGCGTGGATCAAATGTCATGGGCTCTGGCTCAAGTCCTAAAATTTTACCTACAAGCTCAGAACAATAAAAAGCGTCTTCTGACTTCCAACTGAAATCACGATCGTACGGAAGTCCGAGCCAAGTTTGAACGGTGAGAAAATCCGGCTCGTCGAGATGTTCGACCAAGATTGACGAAACCATGCAGCCAACCTTTTCGACTGTCTCGCGGTTGACAAGTTCCACACCGCGATAGGGATGAACGTGCAGCCACTTTCCACCGATACCCACCGCAACGTGGCCAAAACGACCACCTGGCTCAAGCTGAACAAGTCTGCCGTGCGCGTCTCGAAGCTCCATAAATCGAACTTCAAGTCGAGCTTCTGCGATCGAACCAATAATCAGGAGAAAACCGAATAGCCATTTCATGATTGAACCACCCTCTTTGCCAAATGCGATACGATGAACGCCGCTAAACAGTTTTTAATGAGGTCGCCCGGGAGAAACGGCAGCACCCCTTGCACTAAGAGCATGTCCGTCGGCACGAAGAACCGCAGGACAGATAGTCCACACGCAAAAACGAAAAAGCTCCCGATCGTCGCGGCCGCCCACGCTTGCCAAAAGCTTTTTGCCCATCCGCGATCCGCTAGACTTCCGACAATCCAGGAAGAAAAAACCATTCCGACGAGGTAACCTAGCGTCGGTCCAAAAAGAAGGCCTGATTTTGCAGCCGTAAAGATCGGCGCTCCAACGGCACCGAGCGCGAGATAGCTCACGAGAGTCGCAAGAGCGCGGTGTCTTCCCCAAAGGAGAGCTACGAACGCGACTCCGAACGTCTGACCCGTCACGGGAACCGGAGTCCAAGGCAAGACGATTCTGAATTGAGCCAACAGCGCAATGAGCGCAACTCCCCCCATCACGCTCAAAAGATTTAGAAGATCGGGGCTTAATCCTACGCGCGTGGTTCTAGCACGACGATCGATCCATTGCGCAACGATGGCTTGGCTCATTAAAACTCCCTTCAGGTCCGCCGAGAGTTTTACCAAACCGCCATACCAACTCCTACACCGAAATCAAGATTTCAATTGCCAATAGTTGAACCATTCAACTATCTCGAGATCATGAAGATCAAGGCTTACCTCAACGAATCTCCCGTCTTTGTCGTCAACGCCCTTTACGAGAGCGTGATCGCTGACGTCAACCGTCAGCTCCGAGACGATGACGTCAATCTGCTTCAGGGTCTGATTTTGACTGCGTTACTTTTTGAAGACCACGCGAGCGTTACGCCGTCCAAACTCGCCGAAGTTTTTAGCACGAGTCGCGGAAACATCAGCCACGCCGTTTCCCATCTCGAAAGCGAGCGCCTCCTCAAACGCCGAGTTGATGAAAGCGACGCCCGCCGCTTCCACCTTGTGTTAACACCCGAAGGTAAGAAGGCAGCCCAGCGCTTAATCAAGTTCTTCGATTCTCTGCAGGGAAAAATAGAAACGGCACTCGGAATCACCGAATGCCGTCGCATCGTAACGGGGCTTCGCGGGTTAGAGCGTGTCCTAAAAACTTAGAGATCAAGCTCCGGGAGATTATCCCCCATCTCGCTGATGAGACTACCGCGGCTTGCATTATCACCAAGGCCTAGAGATCCGTTCACGTTGATGCCCCAACACTTCACGCTGTTGTCGGTTGTGATCACGCAAGTTGTACCGTAATCCGAAGACATGCTCTTCACAGGTTTACTTAATCCCGTTTCGACAAAATCGAGGCCGTCACCCATTTCGGTTGCGATATCGCCGATCGCCGTGTCAGCGGAACCGATTCCAATCTGACCGTAAACGTTCTGGCCCCAGCACTTGATTCGACCCGTGATCAAAACCGCGCATGTCGTGAACATTCCGACCTGAACATTCGTAACGGGCTCTTTCCACCACCACATCAGCGTTCCCAGATTCACTTTCGGGAGACCATCGCCCATCTCTGAGGGAAGCGTCCCGACAAAGGCCGTCGTTGTCCCTAATCCGAGCTGACCCGCGTAGTTATCACCCCAGCACTTCAGATTGTAATCGCTGAGTACGGCGCAAGTATGGCTTGTGCTAGCACTCACCGACCGAGCCGTTACTCCGGACCCTAAATTCACCGCGGGAAGATTGTTCCCCATCTCGTAAGGCTCATCACCGACCGCAATCAACGTCGTCATGTTACCGCGGCCTTGGCCAAGCTGGCCAAAGTCGTTAGCGCCCCAACATTTCACCGTGTTGTTATCCAAAACGGCGCACGCGTGGAAGTGTCCCACCGCGATTGAGCGAGCCGTGCGGCCCGTCCCGAAATCCACCGCAAGGAGCGAATTCCCCATCTCGTTTGCGCCATCGCCGTAAACATTTTTGTTTCCGCGTCCGAGATTGCCGTACTGATTGTCGCCCCAGCATTTCACCGTGTTGTTGCTCAAGAGTGCACACGTAAAATCCTGGCCCATCCCGAGTTGCTTTGCCGTGAGCCCCGTACCAAGGTTCACGAAAGGAAGTTTGTCTCCCATCGTTCCGGCGGTTGATCCGCGGTCTTTCGTATCCCCGTAACCGAGTTGACCCTTGTGGTTGCGGCCCCAGCACTTCACGCGGCCATCCGCGATGATCACGCAACTATGATTCAAACCCGACTGCACATCGATCACGTCGAGCTTCTTGTTGCTGTTCCCGTCTTTCGTTCCGATGTCGACGTAGCTGAGGTTGTTTCCCATTTCTCCCGCTTGATCACCGCGATGACTCGTATTTTCCAAGCCGAGCTGACCGAACTCGTTCTGCCCCCAACATTTGACTTGTTGGTTTGAGAAAAGAGCACAGCTGAAGAATTGACCGGTGGTGAGCTTCCCTACTTTTTCTTTGCTCGCTTGTGCACCGACAGAGGACGCCGCACTCGCAACGTTCGATGCGGGTTGGTAGGCATTCACTTCACCATTGAGGGACTTCACGCAAAAAAGATACTTGAAGCGATCAACACTCCCTACGAAGTAACGTCCCTTGATTTTCTCGAAAGATTCGAAGGGCCCATTCCACGACTCAACCGGTAAACCACTTGTACAATTCGCTTCAGCGCCGATAGCCGCATCGATTTCGCGGAGTTCGATGGAGTCGATGAGCGACGGAGCCGCCGGAGTTTCGAAGGAGTACGAAACCTTATACGAACCTGAATCGGTGTCGTAAGCCTTCTGCGCCGAAAAGTTATAGAGCTTCACCGCCGTGCCCGAAGTTTCGTTTCCGGGAGTACATGCCGCGAGTGCGGAGGTGAGACCAAGTACGCAAATTGTGAAGGTCAGATTTTTCGTCGTCATCGTAGACACTTTTCGGTGTCCGGGGACGCGAACCTTAGTCAGGATGGCATTAAAACGTACATCAGCCGTCAGACGTTCCATCGCGAAACGATCGCTCTACCCTCTTCTATCTTTCATCCATCCCGCTTGAGCCGCATTCTCATTTTTGTACGGCGGATCTGGAACTCAATTCGCACAACTAACAGAAAGGCAGAATTATGAAACACACCCTCGCAGCTCTACTTCTCTCTCTTACCGCAGCAAGCGCCCACGCGGCTCCGGCCGTCTCTTACAGCTGTATTGGAAAAAATAAAGTCACCGATCAATCGCTCGCATTCACGGTTACGTTCTCAGAGTGGGCGCCCGACACGAGTTACACTTACCAAGCCGTCGAGATCACGCGCGAGGCATGGGAAGATCTCGAAACGCCAAAAGTTCTGCGTCTCACGGACTCGAGCACCGAAGCGTGCAAGGCGCATCCCGAGAGCGGCATTAACTTCCCCTTCCCGTTCAGCATGGATTTGACGAAGGAGGGAGAGATCGCGGACTTCGTCGTCACCTTCAAAGGCGATTGCGGCAAAGGTTCGAACTACGACGTGCGGGCTCTTTGCGTCGACCAATAAGCAGATCACGCGCGCCCACAAAATAAAAAAAGGAGAGCCCGTGGGCTCTCCTTTTTCAGGCTCTAAATTAGAAACTTCAGATTACTCTTTGTTTCCTGTGTTGAGGCCTTTGAGTGCGTCTCCGAAGAGATCACCCATTGTTGTCTTCGAAGTCGAAGTTGCCTTGCGGACGTAATCGTCAACATCGGCTTTCGATTCTCTGAGCTTCACGAGCTTCGACGACAAGCCGATCTTACGAGCGTCTTTATCGATCGAGATGATTTCCGCTTTCAGAGTGTCGCCCACTTTAGTGAACTCTTCCGGCTTCGTAATACGATCCGTTGTGAGTTCGGAAACGTGGATGAGACCTTCAATGTCAGCTTCGAGCTCAACGAACACACCGAAATCCGCCATCTTCACGATTTTCACATCGTGCTGAGAGCTGATTTTGTATTTCTCGTCGATGCGCGACCACGGATCTGCCTCGAGTTGCTTGATACCGAGCGAGAAGCGCTCGTTTTCGATATCAACGCCGAGAACAACCGCACGGACTTTTTGGCCTTTCGCGTAGACTTCCGAAGGATGGTTCACGCGCTTCGTCCAAGAGAAGTCGGAGATGTGAACGAGTCCGTCGATGCCTTCTTCGATGCCAACGAAGATACCGAAGTCAGTGATAGACTTAACTTCGCCTTCGATGATCGTTCCGGGGGGATAGTTCTCTTTGAGTTCGATCCACGGATTGGGCATGAGTTGTTTCATACCGAGCGAGATGCGGCGGTTAGCCGAATCCACTTCGAGAACAACGACGTCGACTTCGTCACCAACGTTTACGACTTGCGACGGGTGCTTCACGCGCTTCGTCCAAGACATTTCAGAAACGTGGATGAGGCCTTCGATGCCTTCCGAGAGCTCAACGAACGCGCCGTAATCAGCAAGCGATACGACTTTGCCGCGGAGCTTTGTCCCTTGGGGATAACGGTCTTTCGCCGATTCCCACGGATCCGATTGAAGTTGTTTGAGACCGAGAGAGACGCGCTCGCGCTCGGTGTCGTACTTCAAGACTTGAACCTTCACTTCGTCGCCGATGTTCAGGATTTCCGAAGGGTGCTTTACGCGGCCCCACGACATATCCGTGATGTGGAGAAGTCCGTCCATGCCGCCGAGATCGATGAACGCACCGTA